>JANNNO010000250.1:0-3832 GCA_031398585.1 Myxococcales bacterium
GCCCCAGGCAGCTGCGCGTCGAGCTCGGCCAGCGGCACGGTCCGGATCGGCTCGTTGCCGCGTGGACTCCGGCGAACGCCGATGATCTCGAGGCCGAACGGGGCCAGCAGCTCGGCCAGCCGCAGGCCGATGGCACCCATCCCGGCGATGAGCACGGTCTGGCCACGCAAAAGGCGGCTGTCCTCGCGCAGGGACTTCTTCGGCCAACCGCGGGGCCCGCGTTGGTTGTCGAAGGCTTCGCCGAGACGTCGTGTGTTGGCGAGCAGCAGCGCCAGCACGTGCTGCGCGCACGGCTCGGAGAAGACCGACGAGCTGTTGCAGAGCATGGCGTCGCGAGCGGAGAACGCTGTACGAATCGCCGGCGGGTCGAAGGGGGTATACCCGGCGCTCGACAGATGGACGTAGCGCAGCCCCGGCAAGCTAGCGCATTGGTTCGCCTCGGGCTGTCCGAAGGCGATGTCGGCACCGGCCAGTGCGGGGTCCGGCTTTCCCGTGAAGAGGTTGGTCGGCGCCATGCTCTCGGCCCAGACCAGTCGGTCCCGCGCGAGGCCGGCCACCAGCTGGTCCCGTGCCGCCGGTGGCAAAGGGATGTTGCAGAAGATCGTGAAGACAGCGCCGCTGCTCATCCCGGCATGATCCCCGACCCCGGCCCGCACGCCTAGCTGGATCCGCGTCGCGATCGCGGGTGCGCGCTCAGGCGCGCCGGCGACGGATGTTGGCGCTGACGACGAGGCCGCGAATGCGCTGGATGTAGATGCCGACGCTGGCCACGCCGAGGCTGGCGCAGAGGATGCCGAGAGGCCACGCCGAGGCGAGTCCGAGCAAGATCGCGGCGCTGGTTGCGAATTGAGCCACCGTGGCGGCTTTGCCCATCGGGTGCGCCTTGAAGTCGAACTCGCGCGCCGCCCGCTGCAGGTTGGGAACCAGCCGCATCACGGTCACGGCGATCAATTGCAGAGTCTCGCGCAGCAGCAGCAGGAAGAGCAGGGCCAAAGGCGGTGATCGTGTGAGCCAAAGTCCGATCACGACGCCCAAGGCGAACAGCTTGTCGCAAAGGGGGTCCAGCCAATCTCCGCGGTGCGAGCTCTGGGCGGTCGCCTGCCGGCGCGCGATGATCCCGTCGAACACGTCGGTCAGCCCCGCGACCACCAAGACGGCAAGGGCCCAGCGTGTGTCTCCCGCCACCAGCAGGAACACGACCCCCAGCGGGATGCGCGCCAACGTCAGGAGATCCGCCACCACCTTTCAAAAATGCTATCCCAAAGCCCTCGCGGCCGCCCAAATAGCGCGTCTTCGGGCGATTCGGCCTGGTTCGTAGCTACCCCTGCCGTCAGCAATTTGACGCGGGCCCGCTGGTCTGGCGCATGGGGGCACGAACTGACATCCTCCGCCGGATGTCCGCAGGGCCCGTTCCTCTCGTCATCCTCACCGGCTTTCTCGGCGCCGGGAAAACCACGGTCCTCAACCGCGTGCTGGGGGCGCAGCATCACCGTCGCCTCGCGATCATCGTCAACGAGCTCGGGCGCATCGACATCGATGGCCGGCTCTTGCGAGCGCGCGCCGGTGACGTGGTCGAGCTGGCGGGCGGCTGCGTCTGTCATGAAGTCCGTACCATGGAGGAGCTCTGGGAGGCCTTTGCCGAGACCATCCGCCGGGCCCGACCCGACTGCATCGTGCTCGAGACCACCGGCATCGCCGAGCCCGAACCGCTGCTCGAGGCGCTTGCCGACCGTCCCGCCAACGCCAGCGACGTGGTCGCCTGCCGGGTGGTCACCGTGGTCGACGCACAGGCGGGCAAGGCCGTGCTCGAACGCCACGGTGAGGCTCGTCATCAGGTGATGGCCGCGGATCGCCTCCTGCTGTCGAAGCTCGATCTCGCCGATCCCGACAGCCTGGCGGCGTTGCACGAATCCATTGCGAATCTCAACGAATCCGCCGAGCGTGCAGGATTTCCCGAGACCGCAGCCGGAACCACGGCTCTCGTCTCCTGGTTACTCGACGACCTCACGCCCCGCGCCTTGCGCGACGAGGAACGACAGACGCGGCCCCACGAGCACGGCCAGCTCACCGTGGTGGCGCTCGCCGAGGACGCGCCGCTGTGCGAAGGGCCGCTGCTGGCGATGTGTGGTCGGCTCGGCTCGGCCCTCGTGCGTGCCAAAGGATTCGTGCATATCGCGGGACAAGACCGCCAGGCATTCCTCGAGCGTGCGGGCCTGCAGCTGTCGCTGCGCTATGGCGATCCCTGGCCCGAGGATGGACCGCGGCGCAGCGAGATCGTCCTCATCGGAGACGGCCTTGACGGGGCCGCTCTGGTGCGCCAGTTGTGGGCCTGTCGAGCCGAGGCCGCTGGGTCGAGGCTCTCTTCCGGCGCACAGCCGTAGCGGGCCAAGGAGTGTCTCATGGTCGAGAGCGAGCAATGGGCCTCCGCGCCTCCGTCTGCCCTTTTGCGCTCGACCTACAACCGCGAACTGATGGCCAGCTGGTCGCTGGTGCTCGAGGCGATCGGGATCCCCGCGCAGGTGATCGCCGAGGGCCCGCTGGAACATCTCGTCGTCGCCCCTGCCGATCACGATCGTGCTGTGGCAGCGCTGAACGCGTCGGATAGAGAAGCCCGCGCCGAGCCCGATCGCGAACCGGCGGCCCCCGATGGCGGCCGTTCCTTCGTAGGGCTGGCATTCGTCGTCACCATCGCCGCGTTTCATTTCGTCAGCGGCGCGCGCGCCGACGCCGATCTCGCTGGCTGGTTTCGCCGCGGCTCTTCCGTCGCAGAAAAGGTCGTGGCGGGTGAATGGTGGCGCGGGGTGACCGCCCTCACGCTGCACGCCGATTGGGGCCACGTCTTTGGCAACTCGGTCGCGGCGATGGTCTTTCTCTCGGCGCTCGGGCGCTGGATGGGCGGGGGCCTGGCGGTTCTTGCCACAGTCGTCGCCGGAACACTCGGCAACCTGCTGGTCGCCTACGCATACGGGGTCAATCACAACTCGGTAGGCGCTTCGACCGCGACGTTCGCAGCGCTTGGCATCCTGGGCGGGCTGCAAGCCGTGCGCTGGATGGGGCGGGCACCGGGACTCGGTCGTCGGCGTCGCATCCTCAGCGCCGTCGCGGCCTGCCTCGGCGTCTTCGCGATGGTCGGTGTCGGCGAGAAGGTCGACGTGCTCGCTCACCTCGCGGGCCTCGGCGTGGGATTGCCGGTCGGGTTTCTCATCGCTCGCACCCTGCGACTGCCCTCCCGTCCCGCGATCAATATCCCCAGCGGTCTGCTGACGGCCGGAGTCGTGGCGATGGCCTGGGTCCTCGCGTTCCGGTAGCCTCATCCCCAATGGGGATGTCGGACTTTTACCGGGGGCTGCGCGACCAGGTCGGCAACGCGCTTCTCATGATGCCCGCGGTGGCCGCGCTGATCCGCGACGAGGCAGGGCGCATCTTGCTGCAGATGCGTCCCGACGGCACCTGGAGCCTGC
This sequence comes from Myxococcales bacterium, assembly GCA_031398585.1. Lineage (GTDB taxonomy): Bacteria > Myxococcota_A > Polyangia > Fen-1088 > Fen-1088 > JANNNO01. Next base: position 3,462 of record JANNNO010000250.1, read on the forward strand.
CCGCGGGCGCGATCGAGCCGGGCGAGACGCCGGCGCGCGCGGTGGTGCGCGAGATCGAAGAGGAGACGGGGCTGGTGGTAAGGCCCGTGCGCATCGCCGGTGTCGTGGGAGGAACCTCACGCCGGGTGACGTACGACAACGGTCACGTGGTCGAATACACGGTCACCGTCTTCGACTGCGCCATCGAGGGTGGCGATCTCATCGAATCGAACGAGGAGACGCGCGCGCTGGAATACGTGCCGGTCGCCGAAGCGATAAAGCGACTGCCGTTTCCTTACCCGGCAGCCGTCTTCGACCCGAACCGTGCGGGCGCCTACTTCGAGCTGGACGGGCCCGAGCGTTAGCGTGGCGGAAGTCGGCGACGAAGCGGT
>JANNNO010000273.1:0-9594 GCA_031398585.1 Myxococcales bacterium
TGGCCGAGTGCGGGGAGCGCGATGGCTTTGCTCTGGCTCCCGTCGATCTCGCCTATCAGGACGAGGTTCGTCGCATCCTGCCCTGCCTCGATCACCGTCGCCTCTGACCCGGCGACGGTGATCGAGCGACAGAGCTCGCGCGACGGTGCTCGCGCGCGGGATCAGAGCGTGGGTTTGGCGGGCCCACCGTGGGGCGAGCCTGGTGAAGCCGCGCCGTCGTCGGGCCCCGGGGGCAGCGGCGCGGTGCCATCGATCGCCGGCTTGGGCGGAAGGCTGTCGTCTTCGCTCTCGCCTTCACCGACCGGCTTTTTCACCGGAATCAGCAGCGACGCCCCTGCCGAGATGGCGAGGATGCTAGCGAGCACACCGAGCGAGATCGCGACCGGGATCTTGTAGAAGCCCTCGATCAGAATCTTCACGCCGATGAAGGCGAGGATGACCGCGACGCCGATCTTGAGGAAGCGCAGCTTCTGTACCAGGCCTTCGATCAGGAAGAAGAGTGATCGCAGGCCGAGGATGGCGAAGATGTTCGACGTGAAGACGATGAAGACATCGTTGGTCACACCGAAGACCGCGGGGATTGAATCGACCGCGAAGACCACGTCGGTCATCTCGACGACCACCAGAACGACCAGCAAGGGGCTCGCCGTGAGACGACCGTTGATCCGGACCAGGAACTTCTGACCGTGGTACTCGTTCGTGGTCGGGATGAAGCGGCGGAAGATCCGCAACGCTACGTTCTTGCTGGGATCGACCTCCTCGTCGCGCGACGAGATGATCTTGATGGCGGTGTACACGAGGAACGCGCCCAGGAAATACATCACCCAGTGGAAGCGCTCGATGATGACCGCGCCGAGACCGATGAAAAGGCCGCGCGAGATGACGGCGCCGAGGATGCCCCAGAAGAGGACCCGATGCAGCTGGTCGGGCGGCACCCGGAAGTACCGGAAGACCACCAGGAAGACGAAGATGTTGTCGATCGACAGCGCGTATTCCAGGAGCCAGCCCTGGAGGAACTCCGCGGCCTTGACCCCGCCGTACTTGTAATAGATGTAGCCGTTGAACGAGAGCGCGAGCGCGGACCAGGTCGCCGTCCAGAGCGCCGCCTCCCTCATCTTCACGACGTGAGCCTTGCGATTGAAGAGCCCCAGATCGATCGCCAGGACGGCAACGACCAAAACGGCGAAGAAGGACCAGATGAGAGGCGAGCCGATTGAGGTCATGGCGTGGAAGATGTCACAGGGTTTGGATGGCTGCCCTTGACGGCGGGCGGTGGGCCGAAGAACCCGACCAGCAGGTCGGTACGACTGCGAAGATAGATGACCGATACAAGCAAGATCAGCAAGGAGACGATCTTAACGAGGGTCCGCTTCGGTAGAAGCTCCCAAAAACGCTCCCGCGGGATGAATTCGGGCCGAGGGCGCCTCATGTTCCCTCCGCGGTGATCTGTCGGAAACGCAGACGCGAACGGCGATAGCCCCGGTAGTCGTCGACTTCGGGTGACGCCAGAGCGTCGATGACACTGCCAATGGCCGGCGCACGCGCCGCCATTCCAAAGCCAATTCCATCGAGCATGCTGCCGCCACGGCCCACCGTGAGCAGCAGATGGCCGGTGCCCACCACGCGGCAGGACTTCACCTCGAGACCGGACATCGCGATCAGCGGCTCGGCGTTGGCGCTGCCGAACGGCCCGAGGCGAGCCAGCTCCTCGACCTGGGCGAGGTCGAGCTCGTCGATCTCGGCGCTGGCGTCAGCCACGGCTTGGGTGCTGGCCGGTCCCGTCTCGGCGTGGATCCGCGCGCGTTCGACAAAGGCGGCGCGGAACGCGACAAAGCAATCCCACTGGATGGTCACGCCCGCCGCAGCAGCGTGACCACCGTAGGCGACCAGGTGGCCCGAACAGTCGATGAGGGCGCGGTGAAGGTGAAAACCGGCGGTGGTGCGCAGCGATCCCCGCCCCACCCCATCGCGAAAGCCGACCACCGCAACGGGACGCGCATACCGCTCGACCAGCTTGGCTGCAACGATACCGACGACGCCCGGATGCCAGCCCTCCTGCCCCACGACGATCGCGGCGGCGTCGGCCTGGCTAGCGGCTTCTACGAGTGCCGCCTGCCACACCTCTTCCTGAATGCGTTGCCGGTCGCGGTTGACCTCTTCGATTGCGGCCGCGCGCGCCTGGGCCTCCTCGTCGGTGGCGGCGAGCAACAAATCCAGGGAGAGCTGGGCCTCGCCGAGACGGCCGGGGGCATTGAGCCGCGGGGTGAGGCGAAAGCTGACGTCGGTGGCGTCGAGAGTCTTGGCAGGATCGAGCTCGGCCAGTTTCGCTAAGGCCCGCAATCCGGGTCGCCGCCTTGCCGACAGCTCGCGGAGACCTGCAGCAACCAGAATGCGATTCTCGGCCTGCAGCGGCACGAGATCCCCGATGGTCCCCAACGCCACGAGATCGAGCAGACCACGCGGGTCGAAGGCGAGCGCACCGGCATGCTGCCGGTTGCGCAGGCGGGTCCGCAAGGCCGCGGCCAGGTAGAAGGCGACGCCGCACGAAGCGAGCCCCTTGAAAGCAAAACGATCGTCGGGACGGTGCGGGTTGATCAGTGCGTACGCGGCGCGGGGCCCTTCGGGAACCTGATGATGATCGATGACGATGACGTCGATGCCCCGTTCGGCAGCGGCGGTCAGCGCTTCGTGATCGCTCGTACCGCAATCCCCCGTCACGAGCACGGTGCAGCCCGCCTCGGCGTATCGAGCGATCTCGGCTGGCGGCAGCCCGTAGCCGGAAAAGCGGCTCGCCACCTTGGGCACGACATCAGCGCCGAGCGCACGAAAGGTGGTGGTGAGAATCGCAGCCGTCGTGACGCCGTCGACGTCGTAGTCCCCGAAGACGCCGATGCGCTCGCGGCGATCCAACGCCGCTTCGAGGCGCGCGACGGCGCGATCGAGGTCAGCAATACCGTCGGGAGGACGAAGGTCCCCCAGACGCGGAGCCAGGAACCGAGTGACCTCGGCCGGATCTTCGAGACCGCGGCCGAGCAGCACCCGTGCGGTCAGAGGCTTCAAACGCAGCGCTGCCGTCAGGCTGCCGACGCGCGCTTCATCGAGGTGCGGAACCTGCCAGCGCGCCAAGCGCCCCCGCCTCGGCCCCTGCCCTAAGCCTCGGCCGAATCCCCACCGGGACCGGTGGGACGTCGAACCGGCTTGCGGCCTTCGCGATCGGAGCGTCGGGTCTGCCGCTTCTGCGAAGCGAGGTACTTGTCGTTCAGCCAGATCAAGACGGGGGCCGCGATGAAGACCGACGAGTAAGTCCCGACGATGACACCGACGTTCATCGCGAAGGCGAAGTCGCGGATCACGCCGGTGCCGAAGACGTTCATCGCCAGCGTGACGAAGAAGACCGTGGCCGAGGTCAGAATGGTACGCGACAGCGTCTCATTGACCGACAGGTTGACGATGCGGTCGAAGGGCTTGTCGCGAAGCTTGGCGGCGTTTTCCCGGATTCGGTCGAACACCACGATGGTGTCGTTCATGGAAAATCCGATGATGGTCAAGAGCGCCGCCAGCGTGGTGAGCGAGAACTCTTTGTACGTGATCGCCAGAGCGCCGATGGTCATGACGGCATCGTGCAAGAGCGCCACGATGGTTCCCGGGCCGTAACGGAAGTCGAAGCGGATGGCGACGTAAAAGACGATAAGCAAAATCGCGCCGAACAGTGCGCGAATGCCGTCGTTGCGCAGCTGCTCGCCGGCCTTGGCACCGACCGATTCCACCCGCTTGATGGTGACGGTGTTGTCACCAACGGTCTTCTCGAGAGCCTTCTTCACCTCGGACTCGAGGCTGACCAGGGTCGCCTCGAACTGGTGGTCTTCGGCTCTGCCGAAGGTCTGCACCTGGGTGGGCGTGAGCCCTGCCTCTTTGATCGCGTCGGTCAGCACCGGGATCTCGACGTTCTTGTCGAAACGGACGTAGACCTTGTCGCCGCCTTCCGATTGCTCGAAGCGCGTGAGACTCGCGTCACCCAGCTTCTTGGCGCGCAGGCTGGCCTCGGCCTTCTTGGCCTGATCGGCTGAGACCGCGGCCACCGAGCCCATGCGGATCATGAAGTCGGTGGTCGTCTGCTGACCGCCCGAACCGAAAGACCGAAAGGCCTCGACGCCGTGAAAGCCGGCATTCTCGAGCGCTTCGCGCACCTGGGCCGGCTCGACCGGCTTGGCGAACGACGTCTCGATCTCCGAGCCGCCTTTGAACTCGACGCTCCAGTTGAGCATTTGGCCGCGTCCCGGGATGACGTAGGCGTTGAGCGGCAACATCGCGATCGTCAGCAAGGTCAGGATCACCGAGATGGTGATCCAGATCTTCTTGGTGCCGACGAATTCGACGTGCGCGCCGGGTTTGATGACTTCGAGAAACTTCTGCTCGGCCATGGCGGGTCTCGCGGGTTACGCAGCAGGTTGGGTCAGATGGAAAGCGTCGCGGGGCTGTGCCCGCGTCGCCCGACCAGCACATCGAACATCCATCGCGACACCCAGACCGAGGTCACCAGGTTGGTCACGATGCCGACGAGGAGCGTGACCGCGAAGCCCCGAATGGGCCCCGAGCCGTAGGAGTACAGAACGACGCCCGCGACGAAGTTGGTCACGTGCGCATCGAAGACGGTCCAGAAGGCGCGATCGAACCCGGCATCGACCGCTGACCGCGGCGACTTGCCCGCGCGCAGCTCTTCCCGGATGCGTTCGTAGATGACGATGTTGGCGTCGACGGCCATGCCTATCGTCAAGACCAGGCCAGCGATGCCTGGCAAGGTCAACGCCGCTTCCAGTGCGGCGAGGATGGCGATCATGAAGAGCATGTTGAGCACCATCGCGATGTTCGCGATGAGGCCCGAGGCCTTGTAGTAGATGAGCATGAAGAGCACGACCGCGGCGGCGCCGATCCACATCGAGAAGGTCGCCTTCTCAATGGCGTCGTCGCCGAGCGTTCGCCCCACCTGCGTCTCGAAGGTCTTGGTGAGGGGAGCTGGCAGCGCCCCCGAGCGGAGCACCGCGACCAGGTCCTTGGCCTCCTGCTGGATCTTGAGCGGGTCGCCGAACGAGCCGAGGGTGATGCGGCCGCGCTCGGTGATCTGCGACTGAACGACCGGCGCGCTCATGATCTTTTCGTCGAGCACGATCGCCATGCGGCGACCGACGTTCTCGCCGGTGAGCTTGCCCATCAGATCGCCGCCCTTGCGGTTCATCGTGAAGAGAACTTCGGGGGTCCCCATCTCGGAGAAGCCGACCTCGGCGTTGGCCAGGTATTCGCCGGTTACGCCGGCGCGACGATGCAGCAGGTACGCGCGCCAAAAGCGCTCGGCAGTGCCGCCCGCTTCGCCACCCTGCACGACCTCCTCGTAACCGAATTCGCGGTCGGAGGTGACGGCCAGATCGCCGGAAAGACTGGCGACGAACTTCTCGAGATCGACGCGCTCTTTCGCGCGCAGGAAGATGACCTCGTGGCTGGCGCCGGTCTTCTCGTCGCGCCACGCATCGGGCTCGACGGTGATCTTGCCGTCCTTGGGGACGGTCGCAGCGACCTTCTTGGCGTAGTCGCCGCCGTCTTCGACGATCTTGAACTGCAGCTGAGCGGTCCGGCCGATGATCGACTTGATGCGCTCGAAGTCCGCCTGCTCGAGGCCGGGGAGCTCGACGACGATGTCGGTCCCCTTCTTGATGATGGTCGGCTCGGAGACGCCGAATTTGTCGACGCGGCCGCGGATGGTCTCGATGCCCTGGCGCAGCGAGAAGTCCTGAATCTCGGCGACCTGGTCGGCATCGAGCTGGAAGCGAACCGTGCCCTTGCTGGCGTCGCGGGAGATCTCTTCGACCTCGTCGCGGTACTCGGCCACGACCTCGGCGTCGACCTTGGCGACGTCGGCGGGGTTCTTGAACTGAAAGAGAATCTCGTCACGGCCTTCGCGCGTGACACTGACTTCCTTGGTCTTCTTCCAGACGCCGTCCTCGAGCGAGTTGGCGATCTGGTCGACCTTGGCCGAGACGGCCTTGTCGATGTCGACCGCGTAGACCAGTCGCAATCCGCCGGCGAGATCCAGGCCGCGCTGGATCTTCTTCGTGAAGAGCTTCTGAACGAACGCGGGCTGCTTCTCAGGAGCGACGACGCTCGGGACCAAGTAGAAGCAAGCCAGGACTGTGACGAACCCGTAAAGGCCCGCCTTCCACCACCAAGATCGTTCCATCGCGTCCTCCGAAAATCAGGAAGACGCCGAGGCCTTGGCGTCCGCCTTCGCGGGCTCGCTGCTGGCCTTGTACAGGCCCGACACAGCGCTGCGGGCGACGCGCAGACGCACGCCTTCTTGAACCTGCAGGGTGACTTCGTCGTCCTTGATGCCGGTGATTCGGCCGATGAGGCCGCCGGTCGTGATGATGTCGTCCCCGCGCTTGAGCTGGCTCAACATCTGCTGCTGCAGTTTGGCCTTCTTGCTCTGCGGCCGAATGACCAGGAGGTACATGACCCCCATGATCAAAACGAACGGCATCAGTTGCATCAGCGGGTTGGGGGCGCCGCCGGACGGAGGACTGGCTTGCAGGAGTGCTGAAAATAGCGGGCTCACGGGCGCAAACGCATAGCAGAGAGGCGATCGGGGGTCAAGCGGGGTTCACGCAGGGTGGCGAGCCCAGAGCCACCCGGCCGACGAGAAACGTGCCTCAGATCTCCGCGTCGGGAAAGGCGATGACGTCGCCAATTTCGGGGGCGCCGAGTACCAACATGACCAGCCGATCGAAGCCGAGAGCGACCCCCGATGTGGGCGGCATGTGCGGCAACGCGTGCAGCAACTTTTCGTCGATCGGGTAGACCGTCCGGCCAGCGATCCGCCGTTGACTCCGTTCGGTTTCGAACCGTGCTCGCTGCTCTTCGGGGTCGGTCAACTCGCCAAAGGCATTGGCGAGCTCGAGGCCGCCGGCGTAGAGCTCGAAGCGCTCGGCCACCGGCGGCAGGCCGGGCCGATCCTTGCGTCGGGCCAGCGCCGCCAGCGGAAGCGGCCAATCGAAGACGAACGTCGGGCGTTCGCGACCGATGTTGGGTTCGACGTGGTCGAGGAAGAGCTGGAAAAAGACGTCGTCATAGGCCGTGGCGCCTCCCAGACGGTGGCCCTCTGCCTGAGCCTTGGCGGCGAGCTCACCGCCGCTTTCGTCGCCGCGCAGCTCGATGCCGGCATGGCGAGCGAAGAGAGCCGCCACGGTGGTCCGCTCGAACGGCGCCGCGAGATCGAGGTCCGCCCCCCCTGCTCGTCCGGGCAGCTGGCTCGGGCGCCCGACCGCCGAGGCAGCGGCGCGCACGAGAGCCTCGCAGTCGTCGGCGATCCACTCCAAGGGAGCTCGGGCTCGATACCACTCGATGATGGTGAACTCGGGCTGATGGTGCGGACCGGCCTCCTCGGCGCGAAAAGCCCGCGCGATCTGGAAGATCCGCTCCGCCCCCGCGGCCACCAGCCGCTTCATGTGGTACTCGGGCGACGTGATCAAGTAGCGATCGCCGCCGGCCGTGAACGACTCGAGGTGAACCTCTTGCCCGGGACAACGGACGCGGCTCGGCGTCTCGACCTCGAGAAACGCTTCGGCCGCGAAGACGCGACGAAGCGAATCCAGCACCCGCGCCCGAGCCGCGAGCGCGGTTAGACGTCGTGTGAGCTGCGGCTCCGCAGAGCCGGGCCCGGTCTTGGCGGCCACTGGTTGGCCGCCCTTGGGCACAAAGGTCAGGCGCGTCCGACGCGCTCGAGGTACTCGCCCGAGCGGGTGTCGATCTTGATGGTGTCGCCGACGTTCATGAACAGGGGAACGTTGACGGTGGCGCCGCTGGCGACGCGAGCCGGCTTGGTGGTGCCGGTGGCGGTGTCGCCGCGGAAACCAGGATCGGTCTCGACGATCTTCTGCTCGATGAAGTTCGGCAGAGTCACGCCGACCGCGCGACCTTCGAAGAACAACACATCGACGACGATCTGCTCGGGCATGAAGAGCGCGTCATCACCGAGGAGCTCGGCCGGGATCGACACCTGCTCGTAGTTGCTGGTGTCCATGAACGCGAACGAGTCGCCGTCCTTGTAGAGGTACTGCATCTGCTTGACCTCGACGTCAGCGGACTCGAGCTTCTCGCCCGATCGAATGTTCCGCTCGATGACGCTGCCAGTGAGCAGATTCTTGAACTTGGTCCGGGTGAAGGCGGCGCCTTTGCCCGGTTTGACGAACTGGAACTCGACGATCGTCCACGGCGAGCCGTCCATCATCACCTTGAGACCCTTGCGAATGTCGGACGTATCGTAGGTGGCCATCGAGGGCGCGGATCTAGCCCGCCCGGGCTGCGGCGTCAAGGATCTCGCCGTGGACTCGGCGCGCGGGCGGAGTCAGCGCCGGGGCGAAACGCAGGCGCCATTGTGACCGCGCAGAAAGGCGATGACTTTTGCATCGGTCGCCAGAGCCGGCGGCCTCGCCTTCTTGTCGACCGAGAGGATGAGACGCGCCGCTTCGCAGGCGTCGCCCGTCGACTGCACCGCGCGTGACAACCGCGGGACGGCGTTCTTTTCGTCACCGCCGGCAAGCAAGAGGCGGCCGAGCACGTAAGAGGCGACCCCCGAGCCCTTGTCGGCCCGTTCGGTCAGCGGTGCCAGGCGCGCGGGATCCACAGGTGGTGCCTCGCTCAGCAGCGCCAGCGCGGCCAGATCCGGATCCTGCTCGAGAGCGCTGGGTGGCAGCGTCTTGACGTAGGCGCCGAGCGCTCCTGCCCCGCCGCGCGCAAAAGCGAGACGAGCGGTCAAAAGGCGCGCCTCGGGACCGTTCGGCACAGGGAAGATGGCGGCGGCATCGGGGATCTCGCCTTTGCCGAGGGTCAGCGCCAGCTGCGCGAAGACCCGCGGCAGGAACCCGGGTCCGCTGTCGTCTCTTATCTTGCGAAGCGCGTCCGCCGCGGCTTCGACCTCGCCGAGGTTGGCGAGAACCAGCGCGCCCTGCGCCATCGCGCGCGGATTGCGACCTCCGCCGGTGCTGGCGGCGCGCGCGGCTCGAATGGCTCCGGCACGGTCTCCGACAAGGCGAGCGGCCAGGGCGCTGTCGGCCGCGCAAGAGGTGCGAAGAATGAGAGAGGAACGGCCGTCGTCGCGACAACGATCTTTCAAGTTCGGGCTGCTGGCGGGCTTGCCGGCCAGGCGATCGGCTTCGTTGAGCAGCAGCCGCGCGCGCAGATCATCCTGCCCTGCAAGCAGCCCGGTCAGCTGGGTGGCGGCGGCCTCTGCTTCGCCAGCGTCGATCGCGGCTTGCGCAAGATCGAGCGCGGCGGCCGCGAGCGCGGGGGCCTGGGCGACGGCCTTGCCGAGGGAGGCGCGCGCCTCGGCGAGCTTGCCCTGTCGAAGCCAAAGCCGACCGGCCACGAAGTTGATCTCGGGTCCGGCGGCATCGGCGGCTAGGCCGCGAACGACCGCCGCGTCGGCGTCGGGAAGGCGCCCCGACGAGATCGCGACCAGAGCGCGCGTCGCCTCCAGCCGCGCGGTGCGGGCCGCCCGTTCTGGTATTGCCTTGCTGGCCGCCGCCGCCAGATCCATGGCATCGGCGG
>JANNNO010000343.1:0-23275 GCA_031398585.1 Myxococcales bacterium
GGCGGCGCCAACCTCGGCAAGATCGGCAAGATCGGAAGTCACGGTCATCTGCGCCCCCGTATACCGTGAACCAACACGAGCATGTGGCGGGGCGACGCCCAGACCCGGCAACCCGCGCGTCGCGGTTAGTGGAGGCCGGCGGAGACGGAGGCGGATTCGGAGCCGTGGCCGTTGAGAGCGGGGGGCTCGTCCTGGGGGGCCAGGCGCATGGCGGTGGTGAGGCCTTGCAGATCGCTGGCCATGCGGAGCAGAGAGTCGGCGGCGCGGCCTGTATCGTTGGCGCCGCGGTTGGTGTCCTCGGCGGAGTGGACCAGCGAGGCGATGTTCTCCTGGGCCGCTGTCGCGGAGCCGGCGGCTCCCTCGACGTGGCGGTGGATCTCGCGCGTCGTTGCCAGCTGCTGCTCGGCGGTGGACGACAACGACTGTGAGATGTCGTTCACCTTCTCGATGACCGTCTGGAAGCCTTTGACGGCGTCCATGGCGCGACCGGTGTCGACGCGCATGGCATCGATGCGGCGGGCGATGTCGTCGGTGGACTTGCTCACACGCCGGGCGAGGTCTTTCACCTCTTGTGCAACCACGCCGAAGCCGCGACCGAACTCGCCGGCCCGGGTCGCCTCGATCGTCGCGTTCAGCGCAAGCAGCTTGGTCTGGTTGGCAACCGAGCCGATCACCTTGAGGACTTCCTCGATCTCTTGCGACCGAGCGTGCAGCTGGGTCATGACCTCGCCTGCGTTGGTCGCCGCTCGCACGGCCCCCTCGACCGCACTGCGCGCGCCGTGAGCGTGCTCGGCGACGTACGAGATCGACGTGGTCAGCGCGCTGGTGCCTTCCGACACCGTCTTCATGCTCGCGACGAAATCTTCGATCGACGTCCGCGCGGTGCCGGCAAACGTCGAGGTCTGGCGCGAAGACTGGGTCATCTCCGCCGAGGTGTGATTGAGCTGATTCGCGGATGAAAGCAGCTCGGCCGAACTGCCGCTGATCGATTTCATGTGCTTGGCCAGGTCCGTGTTCAGCGCGCGCACCATGTCGTTGAACGCGCGGGTAAGAACGCCAACCTCGTCGTTGCTCTCGACCGTTGTGGTGGTCAATCGCCCGTTGTTCTCGGAACCGGTCGCCGCCGCAAGCAGCCGTCGTATCGGCGCCACGATGCGACCCGCCAGGAAGACCACCAGCGCGATGAGCGCCAGCGCGCAGATCCCGAACACCACGGAAAGCCGCTGGCTCAACGCCGCGACAGGAGCATCGACGATCTCGATCGCCTTTAGGCCCGCCAGCCGCCACCCCCAGCCAGAGACCACGCCGCCGAGGTTCTCATCCGCGACGAGAAAGCGCCCGCCGTTGGGGGCCGTCCACGCATGGGCCCCGCCTGCGACATCTTTCGAAAAGCGCTGCGCCTGCCACGTGGCTCGATCGGGAACATTGGCCGGGACCATCAGCGGTTGGCCAGCGCCGTCGACCACCATGGCCATCGAACGAAGCTGACCACCTTCGGCGCTGACCGCGGTCGACAACGAGGACGCGACGCTGTCGAGTGACAGCAACATCGTGAGAGTCCCGATCGGGTCGCCCATGACGTCCTTCACCTGTAGGTGAAAACCCGCCGCGTTGTCCTGCGGAAGCCAGGCCGCGACGAACGCGGGACGACCGGCAGGGATGAGCACGAGGTCCTGCCCCTTGCCCTTCTTCTTGGTCATCGCCCACGCCTCGCCATCGATGCTCTGACCATCGATGGACGGCAGCGTCTTGTTGCCCGCGCCGATCGTGTTGGTCGCGAGAATCTTGCCCGTGTTGTCAGCGAGGATCAGCGCCGCGTAGCGCTTCTTCGACGTCACCATCTGGTCCGCGAACCAACGAAACGCCTTGGGATCCTTGTTCTCGATCGTGGCCGCGCTCATGTCGAGCCGTGCCAGCATCTGTGCATCCGAGAGCGAATCGTCGAACGTGCTCGAGACCGCGGCCGCGAGCCCCTTGGCCTCCGTGGTCAGCCCGCCGATCGAAGCGGCTTCGAGGCCGCTGCGCGCAGCGGTTTTCGCCACGTACCAGGTGACCGCGAAGGCGGCAAGGACCATCGGAAGCAGCGACAAGACCAGCTTGCCGCGCAGACCGAGCCCCATGGTGGAGCCACCGTCTGCTCTGTTCCTCGTTTCGCCTTCCGAGTCCCAACCCATCTTCGAAACCCCGCTTTGTTCAGAACCCGATCAGAGCCTGTAGATCCACGGATTCATTTTTCACATCGTCGGGGGTGTACTTGAATTTGAGTCGGAAGCGCAGATTGTCCATCATGAGGGCAACCAGACCGACGTCGTGGCTCTGCATGGCCTTGCCCGCGATGTTCGATGCGTCGTGGAACTGGAAGATGTAGGCGGCCGTCAACCATGAGGTCGCGCGGTAGCTGGCCTCGCCGAACCAGGTGAGGCTTTCGATCCGCAGGCCGTTGGCAGGCAAGGTCGGCCCGAGCGCGGTGAGATCGCGATCGAAGCCCTTCATCGCCCCGCCCCAGAGCGATCCGAACGGCAGGTTGAGCTGCACGTCGACACCGTAGCGGCGCACGCGACCAGTCTGCTTGCCCGCATCTTCGACCTTGCCGAGGTAACCCCAGGTCGCGACCGCCACCGAAGCGTCATCCCAGAATGACGGGTTGTCGAAGTCGATCTCCGGCTCGTCGCCGCGGTAGTTCATGCCGCCCCACTTGGCGCCCAGGTGGTAGTAGCCGTCGACCGCACTTCCCGGCCCGTCGTTCTGAACCGCACCCAACGCATAGAAGTAACGCCGTCCGACGACGCCGTTCAATTCGGCGCCGGTGCGGGCGGTGCCGACCGCGTGCCCGACCGGGTTGATGCTGTCGATGAGGTAGCCCCCCAGCAACGATTCGTTTGCCTTGAACAACGTCGTCGTCTGCTCGATGAGCCCAAGACGCAGGTTCAGCTCGGGCCGGTTGGCGATGCGCGAAAAGTGGCCGACCAACTCATTGGGAGCGCCGTTGCCCGCCACCGTGCCGAAGATCGACGCGTGCTTGCCTAGGTTGCTACCAAAGACGATGTTGAACGACGGATTCCCGAACGAGGCCTTGTGCTCCAAGTTGTCGTCGTTGGTCGCCGACGCCTGGAAGTACGCGATGAGTCCGATCGGCGGGCGCGCGGGCAAGAGGCCATCGAGCATGCTTGCGCCGCGCATCTCCACGGGTGGGATGGGGCGCCCTTCCTGATCACTCTCTAGCTTCGTCGGCCAGCGGTAACCGGCGCGGCGGAACGCATCGCCGAACTCGTTTCGACGCGTGACCGTGATGTGACAAGTCGAGCAAGGGACGCCGTATTCGCGCGCGAACGGCGGAATCGCTTCCGCTGGCGCCGGCGACAACACCACCACCCCCACCACGACCACCCCGAGCGCCGTACAGATGTTTCGCATCGTTGCTGCGCTGACTCGGAGGCTTCGAATGCGAACTTGAGCACCACCGTCAAGTTGGAGATCGCGGGCTCAGGACCCGAGCCGAGAGATCTCGACGCCTCGGCCTAAAGCGGTCAGTGACATCCGTCGACAACCCAACGCGAACGAGGCCAAAAACATGCTCAGCAAAATCCGTCAAACGAAGGTGTGGCTCACGACTGCAGCGCTTTGTCTGTCCGTTGCGGCAGCGGGGTTGGCGCAGGCCGAGCTCAAGGTCAGCGGCGCTGGCAAGGACGCCAAGCTCGACGCCGCGCAATTCCCCGCCGAGCAGCAGGATCGTCTGAAGATCTTCGAAGCGAAGTGTGGCAAGTGCCACGATCTCGATCGTCCGATCACAGCGGTGAAGACCGGCAAGACGCCGATCTCGGGTGGTCCCTTCGACGAGGAAGGCATCAAGGGCTACGTCACCAAAATGATGCGCAAGCCGAACTCGGGAATCGAACAGGCCGACGCCAAAGAGATCATCATCTTCCTGCGTTTCGCCCGCACCCTGGCCGGAGGTTGAGATGGCGCGCACGAGCCTTCACCGCCCCACCCTCCTCTTTTTCGCCGTCATCGGTCTCAGCCCAGCCCTGCTGGGCGCCGACTGCATCGAATACGACGAGCGCTTCGGCACCGCAACGTCTGGGGGCGCTGCCAACGGCGGCGCGCCCGGCGGCAACACGGACGCCAGCGGCGGCGGCCAGGCTTTCGTGCCCGGCGATCCCTGCGGCGAGCCCAAGCTCGCCATGGTCGACATCGCCGACCGCAAGTTCAAGGTGAAGTGCGGGTGTGCGGAAAAGGCGGCGGACGGGGGCAAGGTGTGCACGGTTCCCGCCGGCACCACGGTTCGCTGGACCTTCCTCGACGCCGAAGACCACAACGTCGCGGCGACCGCCTTCGGCACCTCGGGCGAGAAAGCCTCGGGAACCTTCGAGAAACCTTTCCCGACCGTTGGTACTTTCAACTATAGCTGCAGCCTGCACGGGTCCATGAAGGGCTACAGCATCGTCGTGAAATGACCGGTTGAGGATTCAGGCCCTCAAGCATTTCCTTCCTCTCTCCGAGATATGGGGAGTCCCCAGGAGGAGAGAAGGAATGGAACGAACCAGTCAACGTTTGCGGGTGGTGTTCGGTCTGGCATTGGCGTTCGAGGCGGGCTGTGGCGCGGGTGCGGATCAGCCGGCCCCGGGCGCCCCTCCTCCCCAGGCTGCCAACGGAGGCAGCAGTGGCACGCCGATGACGCCCGCTCCGGCGGCGGTCGCCTTCACTCAGGAAGAAGAGGACGCGATCAAATTCACGCTGTCGCTGATGCCGGCGGCGCTGCCCAAGGATCCGTCCAACCGCCTCGCGGATGATGGCGCCGCAGCGGTGCTCGGTCAGAAGTTCTTCTTCGAGACCCGCTACAGCTCGAACGGCAAGGTCTCGTGCGCCACCTGCCACGATCCCAAGATGGGCTTTCAGGACAACCGAGCGAACACCTCCTCGGGTCCCATCGCCACGATGTTCACGGGCCGGCACGCGCCGACCGTGATCAACGCCGCGCTCGGTTCGGGCAAGGACTCCGATGCGTGCTGGCACTTCTGGGACGGACGCGCCGACAGCCAGTGGTCGCAGGCGCTCGGCCCGCCCGAAAGCGACGTCGAAATGGGCGGCACCCGCACTGGCATCGCGTTGCTGCTCTGGGATCACTACAAGGCCGAGTACGAAGCGGTCACCAAGACGTCGATGCCAAAGATGCGCAACGACGACGGCAGCCCGGTGGTCGACACCAAGATCAAGGGTGGCACGCCGGAGTGGGGCTTGCTGACGCAGCAAGTTCGCGACGCCGTCAACGAGATCTACGTCAACTTCGGCAAGGCGATCGCCGCTTACGAACGCAAAATCGTCAGCAAGAGCGCACGCTTTGACGCGTTCTTGGCCGACTTTGCCGCGGGCAAGAAGGACAGCACCGTCTTCACCGACGAGGAGAAGCTCGGCCTCAAGGTGTTCGTCGGCAAGGGACTCTGCGTCTCCTGCCACCGCGGTCCGAACTTCACTGACTGGAAGTTCCACAACGTCGGCGAGTCGCAGCTTGGCAGCAACGTGCCAGCCACCGACAAGGGCCGCGCCGCAGGCCTCGAGACCGCCATCAACGGCGAGTTCGCCTGCACCAGCAAGTGGAGCGATCAGAGCGACCACAGCAAGTGCGCAGTCACCCGCACCAACCTACGCACCGCCGATGAGGGCGCCTTCAAGACCCCCGGCCTGCGCGACATCACCAAGACGGCTCCCTACATGCACACCGGTCGGCTCAAGACTCTGGAAGAAGTCGTCGATCACTATGATCGGGGTGGCGGTTCGCCGGGAACTTACGTCGGCACGCTCTCACCCGACGTCCAGAAACTCAATCTGACCACGCAAGAGAAGACCGCGCTGGTGAAGTTCATGCAAACGCTCGACGGCGCCCCGCTGCCCAACGCGCTCATGGAAGCGCCGAAGCTGCCGGGCCAGTGAGCGTGGTTCGTGACTGACGACGCCCGCGCGCTTTGACGGAGGCCCTTTGGTGAAGACGGGGATGGGGATGGAAAAGGCGCGCGACGTTCGTTCCACGACTGCGGGTCGACAAGGTTTCGGGCGGCATCATCGTGCGGTGTGGTTGACTTCGGCGCTCATGAGCTCGTGGATCGGGCTCGGGTGCGCGGGTAGCAACCGCACCGCCGATGCCACCGGAAGTTGCGGCGAGGGTCGCGCCGGTGCTCACTCGGTCAACGAGCTGAACGCCCTGGCGAGGGTCATCCAGTCGGGCATGCGAACCGCGATGCTGGCGGGGGACGGCCTCACCGTGCGTGACTTCGTTCAGAACCTGCAGCAGTCGTCGACCGGCGTCGAGGTGGCTCTTTACTCTTCCACCGGCGAGCACGTCTACGCGCCGAAGTTTCCGCCACCGTCGCAAGATAGCCTGCCGCCGCACGTTCGCGAGGTACTGGGAAGCGGGCGCGCGGCCAAGAGCGGCGGCAAGACCGTCGCTTTTCCGCTGGCCAACGAAGATCGCTGCAAGAGCTGCCATCCGACCGGCAACGTTCGTGCAGTCATGTCGCTCGAGTTCGCGCGCCCGCCCTCGACGCCCGAACCCTCGGAGCTGCTGATCCCGTTCGGCACCATCGTGGAAGCCGCCTTCCAGGCCATGATGACGCTCGGTAAGGCCAACGCCGCCGACGAATTCATGCAGGCGCTGCCCAAAGAAGTTCCCGGCGTGCTGACTGCATCGGTCTTCAGCCGCGACGGTCGCCCCAGCCTCGGCGATGGCTTCATGGAAGTTCCGCCCGATTTGGTCAAGCGTGCGATGACGCCGACCAAAGCATTCTCGGCCGAGATGAAGGACGGCACCCTGGTTGCTGTGCCGCTGCCGAACTCACCCCGCTGTCTCTCGTGTCACAAGCCGTCCGACATGCGCGGCGCGATCATGCTGAAGCTCGACCCCAAGCTGGTGCGCGACGAGACCGCGAAGTTCCTGCTGACCTCGTCGGTTCAGCACGTGATGTTGACCGGCCTCGGTCGCCTGACGAAGAAGTTCCTGCACGAATCCGCCACGTCGGGCCTGTTCACCAATCTGACCGTCCATGATGCCGACGGCCGCATGTTCCACGATATGAACTGGAAGCCGACGCCGCCGCCCCAGATCGCCGAGGTCCTGCGCACCGGGAAGAACGCGGTTCACCGCGGCGGGGCACATCCCGACGACGTCACCGTGATCGTGCCGGTACCGAACGACGACAAGTGCCGCCGCTGTCACGACGAGGCGGGCTCGATCCGAGCCGTCATCGCCGTCAAGGGTTCGCGCCCCAAGCCATCCCTGCTCGAGAGCGCCGCTTCCGTAGCCAAGAGTCCCTGAGCGTAGCCGTCCTCGAGCGCAAGCGTCAGTGCAGACCGGGCGCTTCGTGACCGGAACGTGCGACGTACTCGGTGTAGCCCCCCTTGTAAGGAACGGGGCCGTCGGGCCCCAGCTCGAGTACGCGGTTGGAGAGCTCGGCCAAGAAGCGTCGATCGTGCGAGACGAAGAGCATCGTGCCTTCGTAGTCGGCGAGCGCCCTCACCAGCATGTCCTTGGTCGCGACGTCGAGGTGGTTGGTCGGCTCGTCGAGCACGATGAAGTTGGGTCGTTCGTAGAGAATCCGCGCGAGAACGAGCCGTGCCTTCTCTCCACCCGAGAGGATGCGGCAGGGCTTTTCGATGTCGTCACCAGAAAAGCCGAAGCAGCCGGCGAGAGTACGAAGAGAGCCGATGTTGGCCAGCGGGAAGGCGGCCTCGAGCACCTCCCAGACGGTCTGGTCAGGCGCCAGGACCTCCATCGCGTGCTGCGCGAAATAGCCCATCTTGACCGACGGCCCCACTTGCACGATGCCGGAGTCCGGCTCGGTGCCGCCCGCGATCACCTTGAGCAGCGTCGATTTGCCGGCACCGTTGACGCCCATGACCGCCCAGCGATCCTTGCGGCGGATGGTCAGGCTCAGATCTTCGTAGATGACCTTCGATCCGTAGGACTTGGCGAGATGCTCGATCTTGACGACCTCTTCACCCGATCGCGGGCACTGCGGAAAGTCGAAGATCAGGGTGCGGCGGCGTTTGGGCGGCTCGACCTTTTCGATCTTGTCGAGCTTCTTGACCCGCGACTGCACCTGCGCGGCCTTGGCGGCCTGGGCTTTGAACCGCTCGATGAAGCGCATCTCCTTGGCAAGCATCGCCTGCTGACGCTGGAAGGCCGCTTCGGCATGGGCCTCGTTGAGCGCGCGCTGCTTTTCGTAGAAATCGTAGTTGCCCGAATAGCTCGTGAGCACGCCGCCATCGATCTCGAGGATGCGCGTGACGACACGGTTCATGAACTCTTTGTCGTGTGAGGTCAGCAGCAGCGCGCCTTCGTACGCGCGCAAGAAGTTCTCGAGCCAGATCAACGATTCGAGATCGAGGTGGTTCGACGGTTCGTCGAGCAACATCGCATCGGGCTGCATCAGCAAGATGCGGGCGAGCGCGACGCGCATCTTCCAACCGCCCGACAGCTTGCCGACGTCGCCATCCATCATTTCTTGCGAAAAGCCGAGGCCGGCCAGGATCTCGCGGGCGCGCGCTTCGAGCGCGTAGCCACCCAGCTCCTCGAAGCGCGCCTGGGTTTCGCCGAAGCGTCCCAACAGCCGATCCATGTCGTCGGCCTGATCGGGATCCGCCAGCGCCTCTTCCAGGCGTTTGAGCTCGCCCGCGATGTCGGAGATCTGCCCCGCGCCCGCCATGACTTCGTTGACCACGGGGCGCCCGTGCATCTCGCCGACGTCCTGGCTGAAGTAGCCGATGGTGGTGCCCTTGTCGATCGACACCTGGCCTTCGTCGACCGATTCTTCCTTCATGAAGAGGCGGAAGATCGTCGACTTGCCCGCGCCGTTGGGGCCTACCAGACCGACCTTTTCGCCTTTGTAGATCGCGGCCGAAGCTTCGACGAAGAGGATCTGCGGGCCGTGTTGTTTGCTGACCTGATCGAGACGGAGCATCGGGACGAGGCGTTTACCGCAAAAAAGCCCCCACGGGGAGGGCGATGCCCCCGTGTTACCGTTGTGCCATGGCTCGGACGGACGTAGATGGCGCTCCTGTCCTCGAGAATTCGCGTGCGCTGGCCCCGTGGCTGGCCCTCGCGTGTGCCGCCGGGCTTTTCGGGTGTGAAGGCGATCTGCCCGGGGAGCGCCGCGTAACGCTGACCGGCCGCGGCCCGGGCAACGTGCCGACCCCGTTGGTCTGGGTGGCGGCACAGGACGGCGACGGCGCGTTCATGCCGCTGACCAGCGAGGACGGCGTCTATTCCTTCGAAGCCAGGACCGGCCGCTACACCCTGGCCTTCGTCTGCGACGCCGGTCGCAGCCCCTACGGCGAGGTGATCTACGCCACCGTCGACGAGCTACCTAAGGTCGATGTGCCCTGTCGCGAGACGCGCGACCGCGAAGGACAGCATCGCTGGACCGGGCGGTGGACGGGCATCGCGAAGAATGCGCTCGTGCAGGTGGTCTTCGCTTCGTCGAGCGACGGGGCGTCGGCCGCCATTCCGAACGCCGCGATGGACGGCTACGAGGCGTCCCTGCGCGCCGACACGTACGATCTCGCAGCGGTGGCGCGTACGCCGGGACAGCCACCCAACGTGATCGTGATGCAGGACCTGGTGGTGGGCGGCGACGGCAAAACCGACCTCGACTTCGGCGCGGGCGTGCTCACGGTGGCACGTCCGATTGCGATGGCCGAGGCGCCGGGGGCCGCGGCGTTGGCCATGGGCAACACGGTGATCACACCACGCGGTGGGCTGCTCGATCTGCCGAGCGACAACAACGATCCGGCGCGTCCACCGACGTCGATTCACGCCGTCCCGCCCGCTGCCCTGCCAGCCGGGGCGACGCAGGAACTGTGGGCGCAGCTCGCGCCGAGCGCAACCGCCGTGCAACAGGTCCAAAGGACATTCGGCGAGCCGGTCATCGCGCCCGTCGTGTTCCCGCCGCCCTTTTCCGCCACGGTGACCGCCGCCAGCCGCAGCCCGCTGCGTGTGCGGTCGACTTTCTCGCCCTACCCGCGCGTGCTCTTTTATCAACTGATCATCACCGGCACGGATCTCAACCGGCTGGCCTGGATCGTCAACGCGAGCGCCGGCTCGCGACCTGGCCGGACCGAGCTCGAGCTGCCCGAGCTGGCGAATCTGCCGGGTTGGAAATCGGCTTACGAGCTCAATGGCGAGACGCTCACGCACGTTCAGTCGATCGCGATCACCTCGAGCCGTGCGCTGGCTCCGGTGCTCCACGGCACGCAGCCGACGACGATCAACGCCGAGACGACGTTCTCGCTCACGCTCGGCGCGTTGCCGGGGCGGTGACGGGAGATCGCGGGGGGGCGCGGACCCTCAGCCGCCGACCTGCGGTCGTCGACCTCTCCCAGGGGAGAGGTGAAGAGGCGGGGGGCGGGCGGGGAGAGAGGCGGGTGCAGCCTCGCCTTGGTTAGGTTTCGGGCAGGGGGACGGCGTGGGTTTTGGGAACGGGGGCGTCGAGGCCGGCGCGGTGGCCGCTGACGGCGTAGTAGAGGATGAAGAGGTAGCAGGGCAGGACGCAGACCATGAAGGCCGTCGCGGCCGGGAGGCTGCTGGTGAGCTGGCCGTAGATCTGCGGCAAGATGGCGCCGCCCGCGATGCCCATGATGAGCAGCGCGGAGCCGCGCTGGGTGAAGCGTCCCAGGCCGTTGATGGCGAGCGGGAAGATCGCGGGCCACATCATGGAATTGGCGAGGCCGAGCAGCGCGATGAAGTAGATGCTGGTCTTGCCGGTCGTGATGAAGGCAAGCCCGGTGAAGAGCAACCCGAGCACAGCGGACCCGACCAGCGCGGTCTGCTGCTTCAAGTAACGCGGGATCGTGATGACGCCGATCGTGTACCCGACCACCATCGACCAGAGCGTGTACGAGGTGAAGTTCTTGGTCTCGTCGATCGACAGGCCCAACGCCTGGCCATATGGCCCGATCACGTCGCCGGCCATGACCTCCGCCCCGACGTAGACGAAGAGGCAGACGACGCCGAGCAAGAGGTGCGGGAACTGCCAGACCCGCGTCTTGCCCGCGCTGCCACGGCTGACCGCCGAAGCGGCGTCCTCTTTGCCGCTGTCGATCTCCGGCAGCGGCGCCTTCAGGATCATCAACGCCAAGAGGCCAAGCACGATGGCCATGATCACGTAAGGCGTGATCACGCGCCCCGCGAGCGCATCGAGCAGCTGGTTGCGAACCGCAGGATCGTTGGTCGCCTTGACCTGTGCTTCGATGCTGCTGGCCCCGGCCAGCACGATCGCGCTGAGGATGACCGGCGACAACGCGCCCGCGACCTTGTTGCAGATCCCCATGATGGCGATCCGCTTGGCCGCCGATTCGATCGGTCCCAGAACCGCAATGTAGGGGTTCGAAGCGGTCTGCAACAGCGCCAGACCTGTGCCCTGGATGAACAACCCGACCAGGAACAGGGAGAAGTTCCGCGATGTCGCCGCCGGGATGAACGTGAGCGCGCCCAGCGCCATCACGAAGAGGCCGAGCGACATGCCCTTCTTGTAGCCGACGCGGTTGAGGATGATCGACGACGGCAGCGCGAGGAAGAAGTACGCCATGTAAAAGGCGAACGTCACCAAAAAGGCCTGCGCGTCCGATTCCAAGTTGCAGGCCAACTTGAGGAACGGGATCAGGGTCCCGTTCAGCCAAGTCACGAAACCGAAGATGAAGAAGAGCACGCCGATGATGGCGATGGAAACGACCTGCTGATTCTTGGCCTGAGCGTTGGCTTGCGACACGGCAGCTCTCCTTTTTCGGAAGATCGTGACTTCGGGAAAGCCCGCCCTAGGGAACCGTCAACGACGTCGGCAACGGGCCGTTGAGCGGGCGGAAGGTGACGTCGGCGTGGGTCAGCCGCGAAAGATGCGCCCCTTCCAGCCGTGCCCGAAAGCCGGCGAAATCGCTCGCGCCCTTGGGCGACCAGACCTTCTCGGCGATGGCAGCCAACCGCGGCCACGCCATGTACTCGACGTGTTTCGGGTTCGGCATGTACTCGGTCCAGATCTGCGCCTGACCGCCCAGGATGTGCTTCTCCTGCTCGGGCGGCAGCTCGCCCGGGATCGGATCGAACTCGTAGACCGTCTCGAGTGGAAGGTGACCGCCGATGCCGACCGGCTCGTTGGGATCCTTGGACTGCAGGTAATCGAGGTAGGTCCACTTGGTCGGCGCCATGATCGCGTCGTGACCGGCCTTGGCCGCCATCACCGCATGCTCGATTCCACGCCATGCCATCACGGTTGCGCCCGGCGCCAGCCCGCCCTCGATGATCTCGTCCCAACCGACGAGGCGTCGGCCCTTGCTGTCGAGCCACGAGCCGATCTGCTTGATGAACCAGCTCTGCAGCTCTTCCTCGTTCTTGAGGCCGAGCGCCTTGATGCGCGCCTGCGCCACCGGGCTCGTTTTCCACTCGTCCTTGACCGCTTCGTCGCCGCCGATGTGAATGAACTTCGAGGGGAAGATCTCCAGCACCTCGCCAAGCACGGTCTTGAGGAAGGTGATCGTCTCGTCGGTCGGCGCGAAGATCTCCTTGAAAATGCCCCAGCCGTTCTCGACGTCCATGGTCTTGCCGAAGTTGCCGAGCTGCGGATAGGCGGCGATGGCGGCCTTGGCGTGTCCGGGCAGCTCGATCTCGGGAACCACGGTGATGAAACGAGCGGCGGCGTAAGCCACCACTTCGCGCGCGTCGTCCTGGGTGTAGAAACCGCCGTGGCCTTTGCCCCGCCACTTCCACGCCCGCTTGCCGTCCTTGTCCTTCTGCGGAGGCGGGCCGAGGGCGCTGTCCTTACGGAACGCGCCGACCGAAGTCAGCTTCGGGTAGGCCTTGATCTCGAGCCGCCAGCCCTGGTCCTCGGTGAGGTGCCAATGAAAGACGTTGAGCTTGTGCAACGCCATCAGGTCGAGGTGTTTGAAGAGAAATTCCTTGGGCTGAAAGTGCCGGCCCACATCGAGGTGACTGCCACGCCATCCGAAACGCGGCTTGTCTTCGATTTCGACCGCGGGTGCCGTCCAGGCGACATCGACCGCCTTGGCCTTACGGAAGCTCGCGGCCGGCAGCAGCTGGCGGAACGTGACCAGGCCATAGAAGACCCCGGCCGGCTTGGCCGCCTTCACCTCGACCTTGGTCGGCGAGACCTTCAGGGTGTAGCCCTCGTCGCCCAGTGTCTTTTGCAGCTTGGGGTCGAGCGCCAGCACGATCGCCTTGCCTCCCGAACCGAGCGTGAGCGGCAGGCCCGTGCCGGGTCGCAAGTCGTCCCGGAAGCGCTCGGCCACCGCCTTCAACGCGGCCGGAGCGCTGATGCGGGTGCCGCTGTCGAGCGTGAACACCCCCGTCTTCGGGGTGACCTTGGAGGGCTGGGGAACGATGTGGATGGCACCCTCGCCCGCGGCGGCAACGGCAGGGTCAGCACCAAAGGCGGTCATCGCGAAGGCGGCGAGGCCCGCCATGGCGGCGCCGCGCGCAGCCGCGAAACGGCGCCGTGCGGACGAGGAAGAGATCGGCGTGGCGGTGAGGAGGCCGAGTGTTTTGCCGTGCATGAGGGGCGCATACTACATCAGGCCCACAGCGCCCCAGGCGAACCGTTTTTACCGATTAGTATGACAATTGCGCACCCAGGCGCGGGTTTCGCAGCCCCTCGGAGGCCGCGAGATCGTGCCCTGTCACGATGCCGATGAGCCTGCCGTGTTCGACCACCAGCACGCAGCCCCCGTGAGCGGAATCGAGGTTCACACTGTCGACGGCGTCCGACGGTGCGCCGAGCAATGCAGGCGCGTTCATGACGTCCTCGACCAGCAGTTCCTGCATCCAGCCGTCGTCCTCCCGGTGCGCATTGAGCATCGTCGTGATCTCGCTTTCGGTCACCACTCCAACCACTTGCCCGGATTCCACCACGGGAAGCTCGGCGAGATCGTGTGTGGTCATCAGATCCCGCGCGGTGGTCAAGGTCGCGCGCCGCCTGATGGCAATCACGGGTCGCATGACGTCGCGTAGGTTGCGTACGGTCCCCGCTTCGCGTGCCGGACGCCGATGCGTCTCCTCGACGAGCCAGCGCACGAGATCTTCACGCGCGAACATGCCGACGGCGCGGCCGTCGTCGCCGACCACCATCACATGGCCAAGCTGGTTGTCGCGCATCACCAACGCCGCCGTGGCGATCGACGAATCAGCGGCGATCTCTGGCACGTACGGCACCATCACGTCGCGCACACGCAGGCGGGGACCGCCTTCGAGATGAAATCCCGTCCCGAGCCCATGACGGCGCAGCAGCAAGCTCGTGAAGCGCTCCTCGTTGCGCGCCTCCATCTGCGCCAAGGTGAGCTCCTCGTTGACCGAACCGAAGCCGAGGCCGGGCCCTTCTGTCTCGCCGAGCTCGACGAACGCCGCCTCGGTCTCGACATCGTCCGCGTAGAGCACGCCGACCGGACGCCCCTCTTGATCGAGCACGGGCGCGTCGTGCAAGCCGTGCGTCTCGAGAAAACTCACGGCCGCATCGACCCACATGTTGTCGCGCAGGTAAGCGACATCGGTCTGCATGTAGCGCGAGACCGGCGTCCCTGCATCCACCTGCCAATGACTGGGCGGTGCATGCGCGCCTCCCGCGCCCGCCCCCAGCTCTGCCTCCGCCTCAACCCGCCGCTGCCCTCGCGCACCCGTCTTCTTGTTCATGGACCTATCCCTCCGACCTCGCACCCCGCGGCCGCCGACGACTCGGCCTAGAAGCGTTGATCTTACACCCCAGTGACGGCTTTCTCATGCATCCGCAGGGCAGGGAACGCGCCGAGTTTTCATCCTCGATCGTGACAACGATGACGAGGTTGAGGGCCTACACGGAGCGCCCCCGTGAGGTGTGTTCGACGTGTGACGGCGGCATTGCGGCCAGGTAAACCCAGGGCTTCGCCCGAACAGACCATCGCGCGGCGCACCGCTCGGGACGTGGCGCGCCGTACGGTTGAATTGCATGGAGGCATGGCGCCCCCCTACGATGCGGGCCCTTGACTGACTCAACCGCCAGCGTCGGCCCGTCGGGAGCAAGCCCTGCCGCCCCCGCCTTCCGCTCACAAGCTCCGCAGGATCGGCCTTCCCCCCGCGCGCGGATATGGCTCGGGTCGTTCGGCCTGGCGGCTCTGGTCGGTGTCATCACGGGTCTGGCTTCGGCGCTCTTCCTCGTCGCGCTCGACGTCGCGACTGACTTTCGCGTCGGACACGAGGTCATCGTCTATGCCCTGCCTCTGGCCGGCCTGGCAATTGGTTGTTGTTATCAACGATTTGGCCAATCGGCAAAAGGCGGCACCAATCTCGTCATCGACGCCACCATCGACAACGAAGCTCCGATTCCGACGCGCCTTGCGCCCATGGTGTTGTTGGGAACGGTGTTCACGCACCTGTTCGGCGGCAGCGCCGGCCGCGAGGGCACCGCCGTGCAGATGGGGGGCAGCCTCGCTGACTGGGTCGCGCGGCGGTGGCAGCTCTCGGGCGAGGCTCGGCGGCAGCTGATCGCGGCCGGGGTCGCCGGTGGCTTCGGATCGGTCTTCGGAACCCCCATCGCCGGCACCATCTTCGCCCTCGAGCTCGCCACCGTGGGACGGCTCGATGTTCGCCGCCTGCCGCCGGCGCTCATCGCCGCCACCGTCGGCGACCTCACGACGCGCGGCCTCGGCGTCGGTCACACCCACTATCCCTTCGCCCTGCCGCTCGCGTTGACGCCGCTCGTGATCGGCAAATGGCTGCTCTTCGCCGCTGCGATGGCGGCGGCCTCGATCGCCTTTGTCAGCCTCGTTGCGATCATCAAGCGATTTTGCGAACGCGAACTCCCGTGGTTGCCCCTGCGCCTGGCGCTGGGCGGCCTCGCGGTGGTGATCGGCTGGCGACTTCTGGGAACCAGCGATTACCTCGGGCTTGGCATCCCGACCATCGTGCGTGCCTTCTCCGATCCCGAGCTGCCGATCTTCGCCGCGGCCTGGAAGCTGCTTTTCACCGCGGTCACGGTGGCGACAGGATTCATCGGCGGCGAGGTGACGCCGCTCTTCTTCATCGGTGCCACCCTCGGCAATGTGATGGCGCGGCTGTTGGAGCTGCCGATCGAGCTCGGTGCTGCGGTGGGAATGGCCGCGATCTTCGCCGCGTGCGCCAATGCACCACTGGCGCTATCGGTGATGGCGGTGGAGCTTTGCGGCGCCAGTGTCTTGCCGCACGTGATGATCGTCGCGACCGCCGCCTATCTCATGACCGGACGGCGCAGCCTCTACTCGTCGCAGCGGCAGGTGGACGACAAGTGGGCCTTCTTCTCGTCGAGCGGGCGCGGTTGACCGGGCGGCGGCGCGGCCCGGCCGGCCTGGCTCACTTGGCCGGCGCGGTCGGCACGACGATCGGCAAAGGCTCGTAGCTATCGGAGCGGCGGGCGAAAAAGACGCTGGCGGCGATCACGGCGGCGCCCAACACGATGATGGCGACGATGCGCCGAGCGACCGTGAACTTCTGATTGCGCCTGAGTTTGTCTCCGAGCGTGCGGTGACGCCGCCGACGCCGGCGGACCTGCCCGTCACCGGCATCTGCCGGGGCGAGGGCGGTGCCGAACTCCTCGGCGCGAGCGAGATCTTCTTGGGTGTCGTCACTCGATAGGCTGCGCGCGCCGCTCATCGGTGGGGACTCTAGTCCATGTCCCGCCGGCGGAGACCCCGGATTCGGTGAAGTTCGCGTTTCGACGCGGTTTTTTTCTCAGGCGCCCGCCGCCCGGAACGCCCGCCAGCCCCCGAAGTGCGAAATGTCGCTGGCCCCTGCCACAGCGTAGCTCTCGCAAAGGAAGCCGGCGACCGCCTCGCCGTCTTCGAGCTTGAGCGTACCGAGCCCGAGCGGGGCAACGACGCCAGCCCAGAACGCGCCCAGGGCCGACCGCGGCAGATCCCAGACCTCGACCTCGATGCCAACGCCGCCCGCATCGATAGCGGAGTCGGCGGCCACCCGCACGAGGCCCGGCTTGGGGGGTGTGGTGCCTGGCAGGGCGTAGAGGCGGTAGAGCGGGGCCGTGCGCGTCGTGCGAACCAGGCGGGCGCCGCGGTCGGTGAGTTGCCCATTGAGCGGCTGGCCCGAAAGGTGGGCACCCACGACCGCCAGACGAACCATATCGGCGGCGGGAGCCTCCACAATCGGGCGCTGGTCGAGCGCGGCTCGCGTCCAGCCCCGGGCGCCCAGCGGCCCACCCACCTGACGATGGTAGGCGGCGCCCAGTGCCAACAGCTTCGCATCGCTGCCCCAGGGTCCCAGGAACGTGATGCCGGTCGGCAACCCGTCGCTGCGAAATCCGTTGGGGACCGCAACGCCGGCCATCTCGAGCAGATTGACGAAGTTCACGTAGCGGCCAAGACGGCTGTTGAGCACGCGCGGCTCGGCGGCCACCTCGTCCTGACGATAGATCGTGGCCGTCGTCGGTACGACCAGGGTGTCGACCCGGCGAAAGAGCGCGCGCGCCTGCTTGCGAAGCGCGGCCAAACGATGCTGGCCGCGAAAGGCGTCGAGGGCGCTCCGCCCTGCCCCTTCGCGCAAGATCTCGAGCGTCACCGGCAAGAGCGCATCGGGGCGACGGGTGACAAAGCTCTCCAGGCTCGCGAGCCGCTCGGCGATCCACGGACCGTCGTAGAGCAGGGCCGCCGCTTCCAAGAAGGGCGCAAAGTCGATCTCCTCGATCACGGCGCCCAGCTCGCGCAGCCTGACCAGCGCGCTGGCGAAAGCCGCGCGGGCCGCCTCGTCGCTGAAGAACTCGAGATCGGCTGGGATCGCACAACGAAAGCCGTGCGGGGCCGTGGCGGAAAAGCCGAAGCCATCGGCTTCGAAGCGCGAGAAGGGATCCTGCGGGTCGTGCGCAGCCATCACCGCAGCGACTTCGCGCGCGTCCTCCACGGTCAGCGAGAAGACCGACACGCAGTCGAGCGAGCGACAGGCCGGCACCACGCCTCGGGTGGAAAAGAGCCCGCCGCTCGGCTTGAGACCGACCGTGTTGGTGAAGGCTGCAGGCACCCGGCCGGAACCCGCCGTGTCTGTCCCGAGCGCGAACGAGCACAGTCCGCGGCTGACGGCAGCTGCCGAGCCCGAGCTCGAGCCGCCCGTGATGTAACGAGGATCGAAAGGATTCGCGGGCACGCCATACGGCGAGCGCACGCCGACCAGACCCGTCGCGAACTGATCGAGGTTGGTCTTGCCCATAAAGATTGCGCCGGCCCCGATCAACCGATCGACGACCGGTGCCGACGTGGCCGCGCGCTCGCCGAACGCCGGGCACGCCGCCGTGGTGACGATGCCCGCGGTGTCGATGTTGTCTTTGACCGCGAAGGGGATGCCATAAAGAGGCAGGCGTTCCCCCGCGGCCAATCTCTCTTCGCAGCGGCGAGCCGCCCGCGCGAGCTCGTCGGGCGGCAGGCGATGGATCCAGATGCCCCGCTCGTCGTCAGGCCGACGCCCCTCTTCCAGAGCCGCCATCAGACGCGTGGGTGTCAGACCGTGGCCATAAGCAGACCGGAGCGTGTGAAAATCCAGACCGTGATTCGGCTCGGGCAACATCGTTGCGCGCCAGAATGAACCATCGTCAGCAGAGGAACAAGACGCGGAAAACTCGCCGCGTCCGGGGCAAAGTTACCGAAGCTTCATCGGTACGAAATCTCCTGGTTACGAAGGCTGCGTATTAATGGCGCTCGTTTGGTGGTCTACGAGTAACGCGAATTCTTCGCGTGTCTGCCCCACGAACCATCAGCCACTAGCCCGCGAGAGGAGACTCCCCGATGAGCCAGAGCGACTGTATTTATCGCACCCGCAGGATGGTCCAAGTGAGCCTTGCGCTCGCAACGACCCTGTTGCCGTTGCCGCTGTTGGCCCAGACCGAAGCTCCGGCTGCCCCGCCCGCGGCAACTGCCGAGGCACCGGCACCGGCACCGGCACCTGCGCCCGCCCCCGAACCGACGTTGGTCAAGGCCGCCGTCGTCCTGCCCGCCCCGCCCATCGTGGCTCAGGACGTGTCAGCCCCGGCCGCTCCCGCGCCGGAACCGACGGTAACGGCCGCTGCACCGGTCGACGACAAGCCCAAGCCAATCGAGGTCAACTACTGGGGCCGCATCGGCAACGTGGTCAGCAAGCCGAAAGGCGCGGACAGCGACACCTCGGCGAATGCCGAGGTCGACCTGCTCCTCAACGGCCGCATCACGCCGAACATCGGCTGGACGGCCGACTTCGTCGCGACCTACTCGCCCGGTCAGAAGCAGGGTGAAGGTTCGGCGGCGATCCTCGACCTCATCGCCAAGTTCGAGTTCGCCGATGCGTTCAATGTCTGGTTCGGCCGCATGCTGGTGCCGTCCGACCGCTCGAACTTCTCGGGCCCGTGGTTCATGAGTGCCTGGAACTACCCGGGTTTCTTCGTGCCGGGCTCGGGTCCCATCGGCCCCAAGCAGGGCGCCTTCGGCCGCAATGACGGCGCCACCGTCTGGGGTCAGTTCGGCGGCGGCATGGTGAAGTACTACGTCGGCGCGTTCAACCTGACCCAGACCGACGCGGTCAGCCCCAAGACGCCCTTGCTCACCAGCCGCATCAACATCGCTCTGCTCAACCCGGAGCCGGGCTTCTACCACTCGAGCACCTACTACGGTGGCAAGGACATCTTCGCCATCGGTCTGTCGGGCCAGTTCCACAAGGACGGCGCGCTCGACACCCCGGCGGCAGCTCCCATCGCCGTGCCCGGTATGCCAGCGCCGATGGCCGAGATTGCGAAGAAGAACTACAGCGGCTTTTCCGCCGACGTGCTCTTCGAGAAGAACCTCGGCGTCGGCACCATCGACCTCGAAGGTGCCTTCTACCTGTTCGAGGGTAACTACAACGGCCCCAAGAACATGTTCTACGGCCTTGCCAGCTACCTCATCCCGGGCGAGATCGGCATTGGCCGCCTGCAGCCCCTGGTCCGCTACCAGCAGGCGAAGATCGCCGGCGACGGTGGCCCGACCTTCAAGCTGGTCGACGCCCAGGTCGGCTACGTCATCAAGGAGTACGCGGCTCGCCTCGCGCTCGGCTACCAGCGGTCGGACCTCGACAACGACAGGACCAGCAACGCCTTCGTGCTCGGCATCCAGCTGCAGAAGTAACCGACGTTTCGTCTGAAACCACGCGGCCGTCTCATCCGAGGCGGCCGCGTTTTTTTTGGGGCGACGGGCAGGCGCGGCAGCCGGCGGATCACCCGTCGCGGCGCGAGAGAAGATCGAAGGCGGCGACGCGATAGGCTTCGCCGAGCGTCGGGAAATTGAAGATGTTCTCGACCAGGTCGTCGGGCGACAGCCCGCCCAGCATTGCCATCTGCGCCACGTGAATGAGATCGGATGCGCCCTCGCCGACGATGTGCACGCCGAGGATCTTCTCACCCTTGGGATCGGCAACGATCTTCAGCAGGCCGTCCTGAATGTTCGAGATCTGACCACGCGCCACCTCGTCGAAGCGCGCGCGACCGACCAGCGCGGGAGCGCCTTCGCGTTTGGCCACTTCGTCCTCGCCGAGACCGACCGAGGCCATCTCCGGAATGCTGTAGATGCCGACCGGAATCGTCTCTGACGAGGCGCCGGGGGGCAGGCCCACGGCATGGCGAGCGGCCCTGCGGCCCTGCTCCATCGCGGTGGCAGCCAGCGCCGGGGGTCCGATCACGTCACCGACCGCATAGATGTGAGGCACGGCCGTGCGGCAGTGCTCGTCGACCTCCAGCAGGCCGCGCGAGGTCGCCTTGAGGCCGGCCTTTTCGATGGCGAGCCCATCGAGCGCGGCGGATCGACCAAGCGCAACCAAGAGTTTGTCACTCTCGATCACCTCGCCGCTGGCAAGGCGTGTCTGCACCTTCGATACGCCGTCGAACGAGACCTGCGCCACGACCGAGTTGCCGACGAAGCGCCCCCCACTCTTGTGAAAGGCGCCGAGGAACCGCTCGACCAGCTCGCCGTCCATGAACTTGAGCGGTCGATCGACCTTTTCGATCATCGTCACCTTCACGCCGAGGTGGGCAAACATCGACGCGTATTCGGTCGCGATGACACCACCGCCCAGCACGGTCAGCGACTCGGGCAGATAGATCATCGAGAGGATGGAGTCCGAATCGAGCACGTTCTCGTGGTCGACCGGGATCTCGGGCGGATTGCGCGGACGCGATCCAGTGGCGATGATCACGTGGCGAGGCAGGAGGCGAAGCGTTTCGCCCGAAAGCCGCTGCACTTCGATCTCGGCGGGCGAGACGAAGCGCGCGCGCCCGTGCAGATGCGTGACGCCGTTGCGTTCGATCTGCCGACCGATGTAGCCGACGTGAGCGTCGACGACCTCGGAGAGGCGCGACATCAAGGCCGCGACCTCGATGCCCTGTCGCAGGCGAAAACCCGCCAGCTCGCTTGTGCGTCGCGCGCGCTCGAGCTGCACAGCCGTCTCGCGCAAGGTCTTGCTGGGGATGGTGCCGCGATGAACGCACATCCCGCCCACGCCGCGTTCCTGCTCGACCAGCGCCACACGTGCATGAGCCTTGGCGGCCTGGATCGCTGCCTTCTGTCCGGCCGGACCGCTGCCGATGACGACGACGTCGAAGGCGGCGGGCTCGTGTTGAACGGGCGCCATCGTCAGGCCGTCATCAGCGCGTCGACGACGCTGGCTACCGCGGCGCGCTTGCCGACGAGCGCACTGACGTCTTCGGGGTAGAGATTGAGATCGACGAAGACGGGATGATCCCGCAGCGCCACCTTCTTGGCCTCACCGGGTACCGTCATCTCTTCGCCCTCGTCGCCCATCGACCAGGTCGCCAGGCGATCCGCCAGGCAAGTCGTCATCGCTTCGGGCGCACCGGGTGCGCTGCTTCGGTAGTCGGCGTAATGCACGATCGCCACCAGGACCGGGCTCGGCAGCTGCCAGGCCTCGGCGACACGTTTGCCAAGCGCCCGGTGCTGCTCCTCGATGTGCAGAATCAGGAACTTCGCTTCGGCCGAACCGCCGAGCTCGCGCGCCACGTCGACCAGCAGCTGCAACAATGCGGGCTTGCCGACCGCGTGCAAGAGGCCGCAGAGAAAGGCGCTCTCCACGTTGGTGCGGCGGATACGCGCGATCTCCTTGGCCCAGACGCCGGACGCGAGCGAGTGCCGCCAGATGCGCTTGAGCTCGCCTTCGTAGCCGGGGACCTTGAACACGCCGCTTTGCAAGGACGCGGCAAAGGCGATCTCGGAGATGACGTTGAGGCCAAGCCGCGCCACCGCCTGCTGCAGCGACACGATCGGCATACGCGGGGCATAGGCTGCGGAGTTGGCGATGCGAAGCACCTGTCCCGCCAGCGACGGGTCGCGGTGAATGAGCGCCGACATCTTGCTGGCATCGACGCTCGCACTTGCGGCCAACGTGACGACCTGGCTGGCCACCTGAGGCAGCAACGGCACCTTGTAAGTCCCGGCGGCCACGCGTGCAGCGGCGGTCGCGACCAGGTGCGCGTGGAAAGCCGTGGCCGAGGGCGGAGTCGAATCGGGCCGGCCATCGGCCCTGGCTGCTGGTGTGCTCACGCTGCTTGGCCTCGAGATTTCGGCCCCTTTCGCCCTGCGCTTGAGCGGCGTTGGGAGCTGCGTTGGCAGCGGCCTGCGCCGACCGCGGCTTGCGCTCAAGCGCGCCTGCTCCAAGGCCGATGAGCCTGGGCGAATGTGGGTGCGTTGATGGGGGGCAAAGCCGAGTCGCGTCCGTTGGCTCCACGCGGCGAGACGAAAGCCCCGCCCGATCTACTCGGCCCGGCCTTGGAGACGCTGGGGGCGGTTGTCCGCGCGCTGGCCGAGTTCGCCGATCCGCACGAGGACAGCCGGAGCGAGCCATTCAAGGCCGATGCCGAACGCTGGGCCCAGCACGTCACCATCGCCGCCCCCGCCCCCGTCGGCGAGGCGTCCGCCGACGATGCCAGCACCGGGGCAACCGAAGCTTCGGTGGCTGCCGACGGTTACGTACGCCGCGACTGGGAGGGCCTGCGTCGCTTCGTGCGTGAGCACTGCCGATTACGCGCCCTGCAGACCGCCACCGTGGTCGGCGATCTACGCGAGACGCTCTGGCTCTTCATTCGCAATCTTCACCAGGCCTTTGCCGACGACGGCGAGACCGACAGCGACATGCGCTCACGACTGACCCGCCTCGAGACGCTCGCGCGGGGTGCTACGACGTCCGACCTCAAACGCGAGGTGCTCGAGACGGCGCAAGATCTCGGCGTGATGATCGAGACCCGACAACGCCGGCACCGCACCC
>JANNNO010000365.1:0-4475 GCA_031398585.1 Myxococcales bacterium
CCTGCCGGAGACTCTCCCAAGCGAGCAGCGTCGTGTCCAAGGCGATAGAGCGCCGCCACGACGTCGCGGGCGAGCTGCTGTACCTCGGGACCGTGCAGCTTATTCAACGTGGCGCCGGCTTCGGCGAGCACGCGATCCGCAGCGGGAACGGCAACGAGGGTCGGGCGCAAACGGAACAGCCCCGGTTTTCTACTCCCACGTCGACGCTGGACGAGGTGATAGGCACCCCCGCCGCCAGCCACCACGGCGAGCGAGATCCCGAAGCCCAGGAGGCTGCTCGACAGGATGTCGGTGGCCGCCCCGGTCAACAAGGAAAGGCCTACGACCGCGGGAGCCACCGTGCCGAAGGTAAGCTCCTTGCGTGAGAGGCGAGGGGCGCCTTGACAGGCCTCGACGTCGAGCTCCTGTTCGCGAAAGAGTCTTTCGAGAGCCCGCGCCGTCGGCTCATCGAGATCGCTGAAGAGCTGCGCGGGTAGGGCGATGCCAAAATCCTTTTCTTCCTTCGAGTGGTGAGCGCTCTCGCCGACCAGGAAGTTGAGCACGCGGCCGTGAGTCTCGCCCACCGCATTGAGGAGATCGAGCAGTCGACCGATCACAGCCGCGTCGTCGGCGAGGCTCCGGAGCCAGAGCCGGTAGGTGCCGCCCGGAGCGTGGGCAAAACGGGCGAGCTCGCGACCACAGCCAAGGCAGACCGGCAGGTGCTCGGGCAGGCGCGTGCCGCAGCCGCTGCAGCGGATCGGCGCCAGAGGCGGCGCACGTTCGGGTGTCACGATGCGTTCGATGACTTCGAGCATGCCGCTCGGGCGATCAGCTGAATCGGGCGCCAGGAGCCCCTTCAGCACGTCATCGAGTGCGGCCCCTGCGCCGAGGGACGGGATGGCGACGCCGGCGTCACGGGCGACGAGTCGTGACAGCGCGACCGCGCGTTCCCAGGGCAGACGCCCAGTGGACAGCTCGAACAACAGAACCCCGAGGCTGTAGACGTCGCTGCGCGGATCGCTGGCGCCGCGGGTGAAGACCTCGGGCGCCATGTATTCGGGCGTGCCCCAGGTCGAGCTCGTGCCCGTGAGGCTCGCCAGCGTCATCACCTGCGCCTGGCCAAAATCGCCGAGCTTCACGCGTCCAGCGAGATCATCGGCCTGCGCGATGGCCGTCACGGATTCGAAGAGCGGTCCGGCGACAAAGACATTGTCCGGTTTGAGATCGCGATGGATGACGCCGCGATCGTGCGCATGTCCCAGCGCCTGCGCCACGAGCGCAGCGAGACGCCGAGCGGCCAATGGCCCGAGCGGTCCCAATCGGGTGAGAGTCCCGCGCAGCGTCTCCCCTTCGATGAGCTCCATGACGAGATAGGCCCGCTCGTCTCGATCGGAGGCGCCGCTCTGCTCGCCATGGTCGAGCACACGCACGATTCCGCCGTGATCGAGCCGGGCAGCGATCGCGGCCTGGGCCAGGAAGCGGCGTCGCACGGGCGCTATGCGCTCGAACTGCGGGCGGAGCTCCTTGACCGCGACGAAATGACCCTCCTTCAGATCGAAGGCCCGGTAGACGGTGGCGGTGCCGCCGGCCCCGATCTGGGCATCGAGGCGATAGCGCCCGCCAAGCACGCGACCGAGATCGGTCACGGCAAGGCCCTTCGTGCGAGGAATTCGTCGAGCTCTCGCGTTGCTGCCACCTCGAGCGCCAACGAGGCAGCGATCTCGGCGGCGGCGGCCATCTCTTGCCGCGCCTCATGCCCGCCCCGTTCGGTGAGCGAAGCCTCGAGGATCTCCAGGCGACGGTCGAGGCGCGCCAGCTCTCCGCGAAGCAGAACCCGGCCCTGCTCGAGGCGACGCAGCTCGCTCTGAGCCAGCTCGGCGTCGGCGGCGGTGGTTGTCGCGCGTGACCACGCGGCATCGGCGTCTTCCACGGCTTGCAGAGCGTTGGCCATGAAACCGGCCCGCTCGGTAAAGCGGCGGGCGGGCTCGGCGCCGGCGCCCTCCATGAGGCGGACGAACCTCTCGCCGATCCGACCGAGGGTGCGTCGATCTTGCCGGCTCCGCAGGCGTGCCATGGCGTCCACGATACGAGGATCGAGCGCGCCAGCCTGGCCACCGTCGGGGGCGTGCAAGAGCGATCGGCTGGTCGAGCGACTGATCCCGATCGCCACCAGGGTGGGCATGCCGAAGACGACCAGCGCGGCGGTGACCACGCTGGGCACACCGGCCAGCAGACCATCGGGAATCAGGTGGTGCGCCTGCCCAAACCAGCCAAAGACCCCCGCAGCGGCAAAGTATCGCCAGGCCAGTGTGGTGGCTTTGGAACGCAGATCTTTGCGAAGCAAAGGAAGTCCCCGATGGATCTCCGCCTCGAGGCCCAGCGCCTGCACGCGGGCCAGCAGCCGCTCGGCCGATCGGGTGGTCAGTCGCCGAGCGACGAAGAAGGGAAAGCGCGGCAGACGACGGCTCTCCTTGGCCACCGGTCGCCAGCCGTCAGGAAGCTCATCGAGCAGACGAAAAAGCCCGACGTGCTGTCGGCTTTCGATGCGATCGCCCGGCTTGCCGGGGCCAACCACCAGGACTCCGCAACCCGGCCTCTCGCGTTCGAGGCGGAGTGCCTGATGGCCGCAATCAGCGCAGATGCCGGCGGCCGCCACCATCCAGCCGCCGCATTGCTGGCAAGGTGTGCCGCGCGCCCGGGTCGCCAGAACGGGTGATTGGGGAATCGTCGACTCGGCTTGCAGCGCCGCCAGGAGGTCGTCGGCGCTGGCGGGACGGTCGAGGGGATCCTTGGCCAGCGTCTGCATCAGCGCCCGTTCGAACGCGACTGGCAGCTCGGGCCTGTGCGATCTCGGCGATGGGGCCTCGGCATCGAGATGCAGACGCATCAGTCGGTAAGGCGAGTCGGCGGTGAAGGGCAGCCGGGCGGTGGCGGCCTCGTAGAGCACGACGCCGAGGCTGTAAAGATCGCTGCGCGCGTCGGCGTGCCCATCGGCGATGACCTCGGGAGCCATGTATTCCGGCGTCCCCAGCACCTGCATGCGCGTGGTGAGACCCGCACCTTCGGCGGATCGCGCGAGGCCGAAATCGCAAAGCCTCACGTCGAGGGGCCCGGGAGCGCCGACCAGCACGTTGGATGGCTTGACGTCTCTATGCACGATGCCGGCGCTGTGGGCGACGCCGAGCGCACCGCAAAGCTGGTGCGCGAGGGCCATGAGGTCGGGTAGCGGCAGGGCGCCTTGGGTGGCAATCCGATCCGCGAGATCGCCGCCTGGGTGGTACTCCATGACGAGGAAGAGCAGCCCCGCATCGTCGAGCACGTCGGCGATGGCGAGCACGTGCGGGTGGCCCTGTTTGCCGAGGATGCGGCGGGTGATCTCGACCTCGCGGCGAAAGCGTTCGACGACGACCGGACTTTCGCGGAGCGCGGGGTAGAGGATCTTGAGAGCGACGTCGCGTCCCCGAAGCGCATCGTGGGCGAGGTAGACCTCGGCGATGGCTCCCTGACCCAGAAGCCTCTGCGGGCGGTAACGGCCGGCGAGTTGCGCGGGGAGGGTCAACATGGACGCCGGCCGCGCTCAGAGCTTGACCGGTCCTAGAACGTAAGTGCGGCCCAAGGCCTGTGAGATGGCGTCGGAGAAGGTCGGCGCGTCGGTGTAGACGCGCATCAGCTCGCCCGTGCGAGAGAAGAGCTTGGCGACCTCGACGGTCATCTGCACGTACTTCGACGAGACCAGCAGGCTCATACGGGCGATGTGGCTGCGGTGCCGCCCGATCCACTTGCTCCAGCCGTCGGCGACGGTCTGGGTGGCGTTGAACAGCTCGCGCATGTCGACGAAAATCTCGATGCGGCCGTGTCGGCCCATCTCGGATTCCAACCATTCGAAGGGGCGCGAACCGAAGTCGCCCTTGTCGTGCCCGGACGCGGACATGAGCACCAAGCCAGGGCCGAGGCGGGTAAGCACCATGCACGGGCCGCGAGCAATGGCGAGGCGCAATCCATCGGGCGAGACGGTCTCGGTGAAGGGGGGCACGCGGCGAATCTACCAGCCGAAGGGGAAGCAAGTTTCGCGGGCAGGAAACTTTGTCTCGGCGCGTCCGACAATAGGCCCCGTCATGAAAGCCATCGCGCCCTCGTTGTCGGGAACATCTTTGCAGCCGCCTCTGGGTGGCCGTTCGCCGACGATCGGTCCGGCCTGTCTGCGCTGTGGGACGGAAGGGGCGACGCTGCGCGGGCAGCTGTTTCGGTCCGGAGCGCATGTGCATGTCACTCAGCGGTTTGCGGATGGATATGTCTGCCTGGTCTGCGCGACGGGGATTCGATCGGGCGCGATCCAGGGCGAGCGGCTGCGGTTGTCTAGCCTGGCGGCTTGAGAACACGGTCGCGGTTCCGGTCGGCGGGGCGCCTCACCCGGGTGGCGGCGGGCGGGTAGAGTGGGGGGATGGGTTCGATGAGACATGCGCGGCGGCGGGGGCTTGGGCGCGCGGGGCGGGGGG
>JANNNO010000438.1:0-11271 GCA_031398585.1 Myxococcales bacterium
CGCCTGGTGCTGGTGGGCGACGGCCCCGAACGGTCGCGGGTGGAATCCCTCGTGCGCCAGCTCGGTCTGTCGGCTCACGTGGTCTTCGTCGGAAAGATGCAGTCGTTCGTCGAGCTCTTGCAACTGAGCGACGTCTTTCTCCTGCCGAGCGAGAGCGAAAGTTTCGGTCTGGCGGCGCTCGAGGCGCTCAGCTGTGGGGTCCCGGTCGTCGCCTCCAAGGTCGGCGGCGTTCCCGAGGTGGTGCCGGAAGGTGAGGTCGGCTACCTCGTACCGGTGGGCGACGTCGCTGGCATGGCGGATCGCGTGCTGCGCATCCTCGGCGATCCCGCGCTGGCCGCCCGGCTGCGCGCAAACGCCCGCGCCCACGCGACGAGCCAGTACCGTTTGCTGCCTGCGATCGATCGTTATCAGGCCCACTACGATCGCGTATTGGCGTCGCCGGCGCGCACGTCGTGAGTCGACGACCCGACGCCTGGCCACGGGCAAACTGGCCGAGGCTCTTTGTAGATGTGCCTTGCGGGGGCCGCCGACCCTTCGTAGTCTGCCCGCGTTCTAGCCTCCGCACTTTGTCGAAAGGATCGCGCCTGATGAACTACAGAAATTGGATCTGTTCAGCCGTCTTGGGAACGTTCGTCGTCGGCGGCTCCGCTTCCGCGCAGGCCCCGGCTGCTCCCGCGGCCCCTGCAGCCGCGCCGGCGGCCGCCAAACCCGAAGCCCCTCGCCCCAGCCCGGCCGCCAAGGTTCAGCAGCGGGTCGGCCTCACGGACATCACCGTCGACTACTTCAGCCCCGCCGTGAAGAAGCGAAAGATCTGGGGCGAGCTCGTGCCGCAGGACAAGCTCTGGCGCACGGGCGCCAACGGGTCGACCAAGCTGACCTTCAGCAAGGACGTCGTCGTGGCTGACAAGCCGGTCCCCGCGGGCACGTATGCCCTTCTCACCATCCCCGGTAAGAAGGAATGGACCGTGGTGCTCAACAAGAACACCGGCCTCGGCGGCAACATGGACAAGCACAGCGAAGCCGAGGACGTCGCCAAGTTCACGGTCAAGCCGAAGTCGAACCCGCACCGCGAGCGCATGACCTTCATCTTCTCGGACTTCACCGACGACAGCACCTCGCTGGATCTCGAGTGGGAGAAGGTCAAGGTCTCGCTGCCGATCAAGGCCGCGGCCAAGTAAGACGACTCTCCGCACGGCGTCTCACCGACACCGTCAAGGCCGCGCACGGATCGCTCCGGCGCGGCCTTTTTTGTCTCGCACGCGCCGCCTTGAAACGAATCCGCGGAACAAATCGCTGCCGATGGCGTGCTTCCGCTGGCGTGGGGTGCGAGCGGGGTTTTCTTGGTCGTTGGGCCATCGCGCCCGTCGCGTCGTTCCACCACCCCCCGAAACCGGTCACAATGAGGAGTTCGATGAACAAGTCCATGCTGCGGGCCCTCGTCCTTGGTCTGGTGACCGTCTCGTTCGCCTGTGGTGAGCCGGCGGCGCCGTCTGCCCCCTCGGCAGCGGGCGGCGGTGCGGGAAACGCAGGCGGTTCGGGCGGCTCTAGCAAAGGCGGGTCGGGGGGCTCTGGCAAAGCAGGATCGGGCGGTGTCACGGGCGGTGTCACGGGCGGCGGCGCTGGCCCCGGCACTGGCGGCGCGGGTCCCTCCACCGGCAGCGGTGGCGTCGGCGCCGGCGGGGCTGCAGGGGCGGGCAGTGGTGGTGCCGGCGCAGGAGGCGCGGGAGGAAACGCGGGTGGCACGGGCGGCGCGGCCGGAGCGCCCGCCGACAGCGCAGCACCCAGCGAGGTGCAGCCGCCGAACTCGGCCGAGCTCGCCGCGCTCGACAAAGCCTGCACGCCGATCTTCACGTTGAAGCTCGAAGACAAGGGGCCCAAGGGGGCGCTCTTTACCGAAGCCGTCGGCGGCAACGCGGAGGCCTTCGTGCAGGACATCGGCCGCAAGGTCTGCCGCGTGCTCTATCGCAAGGCCAGCGAGGTGCGTGCCGCCAACAGCATCGAGCTGACCATCAAGGACTACGACGGCGTCGCCGGCAAGTGGGGCGACGTCGGCGAGATCGGCGTCGAGATCAGCACGCGCCACCTCGACAACATCAAGAGAGAGGGCAAGGACGTGCGCGCCGAGATCGCGGGCATCCTGCACCACGAGATGACTCACATGTACCAGCACGACGACAAGCCCGAGGCGACGTTCCCGGGCATGGCGGCGATGTACGAGAGCGTCGCGGACGGCGTGCGCATCCGGAACGGCCTCGCTCCCTCGGGCTGCGCCCCGACCAACAAGTCGGGCGTCTGGTCGAGCCATTCCTACTGCAGCGGCGGCTGGTTCTGGGTCTGGGCCGAGACCAACCATCCCGATTTCCTCTACCGCCTCAACGCGACGATGAAGGGCAAGGACGGCAAACCCTGGGCCCCGGCCGACGCGACCTCCATCACGGGCAAGACCATCGACGCCCTCTGGAACGACTACAAGGCGGCCGCCTGCTGCAGCGGCAGCCAACGATCGTGCTGCACGGTCCTGGCGCCCTGACCGAGCGCTCGCGCTCGGAACAAAAGCGATCGCTTCGCGTGTAACGCCCAGGCTCGCGGGTACGGCCTAGGGGCCGACCCGAGGGACCCGGGCCCCCTCCGCGAGGTGCACGCATGAAGCCGTCAGCAGCGTTGTCCAGGGCGAGCGCGCCGGGGGCGATCCCCGCCGCTCGTCGTCGCATTGCCTTTGCCGTCGCCCCCCTCTCGTCAGTCCTGCCTGCGGTCTCTCTCAGGGCGTCGTCGCAGCTGCCAGTCCCGATCTTCGCCGGCGTCGTGGTCGGCGTCGTGGTTGCCGCTTTGAGCGCGGGCTGTACCGGCAACCTCGAAATCGAAGCGGCCCCCGGGCCTGCCGGGCCTGCCGGTGTCGCTCCCTCACCCGGCGCCGCTCCCTCCTCCACACCGACCACGCCGACGGCGCCCGGGGCCACGACCCCACCGGGAGCGATCCCCGCCGAGCCCTGCGATCCCGCCCGGCGCGCTTTTGCCGCTGCCCGCATCTGGCAGCTCACGGATCGGCAATACGTAAACGTCGTGCGCGATGTCTTCGGCATCACCCTCGGCGAAGAGGACGCCAAGATCGTGTCGGCCGGCGCCTCGGCCCGCTACACCAACTACTCCGAGACCGCCGCCATCGACGCGCAAGCCGCGCAGAATTATCAGACCGCAGCAGCGCGAGTCGCCGATCTCGCGCAGCCCCGCCTGGCCACCTGGTTCGGGACCGCGACGCCGGGCGCGCCCGCGGTTCGCACCTTCATCCAGGATCGCATCGCGCGCGCCTGGCGACGGCCGCTGGCCGAATCCGAGATCACAGCGCTGCTGGCGATCTTCACCGGCGCCCAGGCGGACGGTCCCGTCAAAGGCGTGCATCTGATGCTGCAGGCCGCTCTGCAAGCACCCTCCTTCCTCTATCGCACGGAGCTCGGCGCTGGCGTCGCGGCCGGCGCCAAGGCACCGATTGCCCTCACGCCGCACGAGCTGGCCAGCGCGCTCGCCTTCCTGTTCCTCGAAAGCGCACCCGACGACGCGCTCTGGAAAGCCGCCGCCGCAGGCACCCTCATGACGCCGGCCGGTCTCGCCGCCGAGGTCGATCGCCTGCTGGCACTGCCGGCCGCCCGCGCGGTGCTCGCCGAGAAAGCGGCTTACTGGCTCGGCATCGGCGGTCTTCGCGATCGCAGCCGCAACGCCATGTTGTTTCCCGAGTGGACCGAAGGCGTGAAGGCCGCGCTCGGCGAGAGCGTGCAGCTCTTCGTCGCCGACGTACTTGGCAACGGCAAGCTCGCTGACCTTTTTCAATCGAACCGCGTCTTCGTGAACCGCACCTTGGCGCGGCTTTACGGCATTCCCGGCACCTTCACCACCACGATGACACCGGTGGCGGTGGCGCAGCAGCGCAGCGCCGGCATTCTCACCCAGCCGGGCTTCCTGGTTGCGGTCAACAAGATGGACCGGGGCGACGTCGTGCACCGCGGTCTCGCGGTCAACGATGCCTTCGTCTGTGGCGGCGCCATCCCACCAGCGCCACCCGAGGCCGGCGACGAGGCCAAGAAGATGGACGGCACCGAACGGGAAAGGGCCGCCGCCCGGGCCGCTTTACCCGGCTGCGCGGCCTGCCACATGAAGTTCGATCCCCTGGGTCTCACGTTCGAACGCTACGACGCCCTCGGCCGCTACAGCGAGACCCGTCAAACGGTGCTCGACACCGAATCGGGTGTGACCTCTTGGCAGCCGGCCGCCGCGCCCGTCGACGCCCGCTCCGTGATCGTCGACGACGGCAGAGGCGACGGCCTGGCAGGTCCCATCGATGGCGTCGAGCAGCTCGGCGCGCGTCTGGCCGCTTCCCCGGCGCGCACGGGGGCCTGTGCCGCGCGCAAGCTCGCCGAATACGCGATTGGCTACAACCCCGACGCGGAGAACTCCTGCGAGATGAAGGCGGTCAAGGCGTCTCTCGTGAGCACCGGATCGTTCCTCACTTTCTTCCGGGCGCTGGCCCTGTCGCCTGGGTTCAGCCTGCGCAACCCGCAACCCGGCATGTAGCCAAGACCACCACCAAAGACACGCACATGAACCATCTGCCAGTCGTGAATCCGGGAGGGCGCATGATCAGCACACCGGTCCGCCGCCGTTCGTTCCTCTCCGCGATGGGCGCGGGCGTCGGCCACATGTTCTTGCGGCCCCTGGTCGCAGAGGCCGACGGCGTGGTCCCGCAGCGCCTTCTGATGATGCACAGGCCGTGCGGCACCTGGCCCGACGACTTCTTGCCGGCCAAGTCGGTGCCCGGCGGCGCCAATTACCCGACAACGCCGATCCTCAAGTCGTTCGAAGCGCTTCGCCACAAGATGGTGGTCATGAGGGGCGTCGATGGCCTTCCCAACGACACGCAACCTGGGGATCGCCACGGCGCGGGCGTGATCAACATGATCACCGGACGCCTGCACACACAGCCCCCCAACGCTTCGGCACAGGATCGCAAGGACAACGACAGCAAGACCATCACGGCCGCTGGCCCGAGCTTTGATCAGTTCGTGCTCATGCAAGGGATCCCAGGCGTGCAACCGCCCACCGGATCAGCCAAGTCGATTCACCTGTCGGGCAACACGCGATCGGGGGCCGGCCAGCACTTCCCTTGCCTGACGGCGATCAGCTACGTGGGCCCCTCGCAGCCCAAGTTCGGCGAGCCACGCCCGATGAAGAACTTCACCAACATCCTCGGCAGCGCCATGGTCGGCACGCCGACGGTCGACCCGGCGGTGATCGAGCGGCAGCTCATGCAGCAAAAGAGCGTGCTCGACTTCGTGCGCTCGGACCTGGCTCGCCTGGGCGGGCAGATCCCGGGGTCACAAAAGGGCAAGCTCGACGCGCATCTCGAGGGCATCCGGCTGCTCGAGTCGAAGATCGCGCGCACGCCAGCGATGACCGCGTCTTGCAGCAAGCCTGGCCTGGTGCCCGAACCCGCCAGCGGCCGTTCCGGTCGCGAGCGTGACGAAGCGATTCATCACGCGGTCTGCACCAACAATCTGGCCATCATCCGGGCCGCCTTTCAGTGCGACCTCACCCGCGTGGCGACCTTCAGCTTTGCCGACGCCAACAACGATCTGCACCCGCGCAACTTCGTCGCCAATCCGACGTTCAAGAACGACGGGAACCATCACGACGGCGTCTCGCACGGGGGCAAGCAGAACCGCGACGCGCAGATCGCCAAGCGCGAGACCGACATCTTTTACGGCAACCTCACCGCTGCGGCCCTCGGCGAGATGGACAAGATCCCCGAAGCCAGCGGCACCCTGCTCGACAACACGCTCGCGTTCTATTTCAGCGAATGCAGCTATGGCGACGACCACGAGATGGTCGACATGTGTTCGTTGCTCTTCGGAGGGAAGTTCCTCCGGCTCAACGTCGGCAATTACCTGGTGCAGTCGCCGCGCCTCTACCAGAACGACGTCTACACCTCGCTATTGAACGCCTGGGGCCTCCCCACCGAGCGCTTCGGCGATCCCAAGTACTGCAAAGGGGCGGGGCCGGGCGCGGCTCCCGGGCTGATTCTCGGAACCTGAGCGAGAAGCCTGCTTTCGGAGAGCGGCGTTGCTCGTGCGCCGCTCACGGTGGTGCTACCCTCATCACCCCGGTCCAAGGCTTCTTCCTCATGGGTGACAAGCACGCCTCCGCGCTCGAGACCGACGCTGTCTTCGAGCTCGTCGAGCTCCTGGACGAGCTCGACGACAGCGTCGCCGTGTATCAGCTCGATGCCACCATTCTGCGCGTAAACCGCACCACGGCGCAGCTATTCGGAAGAGCGCGGGAGGAGCTGATCGGACACCGCCTCTGGGATCTTTTCCCGGAGGCTCGCTCGACGCCTTTTTATCGTGAGTTCACCCGCGTCGCGGAGACCGGCGCGCCCTCCAACTTCGAGCATCACTACGAGCCGTGGCAGCGGTGGTACGACAACCGCATCCATCGCACCGGCGACACCATCTACGTCCTGGCTCGCGACATCACCGCGCGCAAACGGGCCGAGGCTGATCGCGAACGCGAGCGGCAGAACGCGCTCGACGCTCACCAGAGCTTGGCGGAGATCACGAACGCGTTGCCGGCGCTGGTCGCTCTGGTCGATCGAGACCACCGCTACCGGTTCATCAATCAGACCTACCAGTCCTGGTTCGGCATGGATCCCAGTACCCTGGTCGGTCGGCACGTACGTGACGTCCTGGGAGAGGCCGCCTACGCGCGCGTGCTGCCCCACATGGAAAGAGCGCTGGCTGGCGAGGTTACCCATTTCGACACCGCCCTTTCCTATCCCTCGGGTTCCCCCCGCCACGTGCGCGCCACCTACGTGCCCCGCCGAGGCCCTTCCTCCGAGGTGACCGGGTACGTCAGCCTGGTCGCCGACATCACGAGCGAAAAGCTCGCCCACCTCGAGGCACAGCACGCGAACGCCCGCCTGCGCGTGCTGGCCGATGCTTCAGCGGTCTTTGCCGAAGCCGGCCTGAGCCTCGCCCATCTCATCTCCCGGGTCAGCGCTCAGGTCTCGCGCCAGTACGCGGATTCTTGCGCGGTTCAGCTGATCGAAGGCGATCACCTGATTCCGCTGGCGATTCACCATCCCGACGCCGAGGCGGCGGCAGCCGCGCGGACCCTGCTGGGCTCTACGCCTTACAAAGTGGGGGAGGGGATCTCGGGCAAGGTTGCGGCAACGGGAAAGTCATTGCTCCTGGCAACGATCGACAC
The DNA here is from genome assembly GCA_031398585.1 of Myxococcales bacterium. Lineage (GTDB taxonomy): Bacteria > Myxococcota_A > Polyangia > Fen-1088 > Fen-1088 > JANNNO01. The sequence goes on from JANNNO010000438.1 coordinate 7,252, forward strand.
GGATGCGTTGATCGCCATGACCAGCCCGGAGCACCGAGATCTTGCCGCTCGCTACGGCACCCGCAGCATCATGGTGGCTCCCATGTTCGGCCGCCACGGCACAGTGCTCGGCGTGCTGGCGGTGGGACGCATCACATCGCAGGAGCCATTCACGGCGGACGATCTCGTCCTGCTCGAAGATCTCGGGCGTCGCGCCGGCCTTGCCATCGAGGCGGCGCAGCTCTACGAACGAGCCGAAACCGAGCGAGCGCGCGCCGAGCAGGCGACCTTGCTCCGCGAGCGGCTCATCGCCGTGCTGGGGCACGATCTTCGCAATCCGCTCGCCGCGATCCAGACCTCCGCGGTGAGTCTGCTGCGACGGGGAGAGCTTAACCCCAAGGACGGCGCGCTCGTGCAACGCATGCTGGGAAGCGCGGACCGGATGGGCCGCATGATCTCGCAGCTGCTCGATTTTTCTCTGCTCCGGCAGGGGCATTCGCTTCCCTTGCGTCTGCGCGACGTCGACCTTGCCGAGATCTGTCGCACCGCCGCCGAGGAGTTGCGTCTGGTCAATCCCCAGCACACGTTCATCCTCGAGCTCGAGGATCCCGCGCCGATTTCGGGCGACGGCGATCGCCTCTACGAGGTGCTGTCGAACCTGATCGGGAATGCGGTTCAGCACGGGCGAGCCGAAGGAACCGTGACTGTGTCCCTGGTGAGAGAGACGCGGGACTTCGTCATCGACGTGCACAACCAGGGCGGCGCCATCCCCAACGATCGGCACGAAATCATCTTCGATCCTTACCAGCGCGCTGGGGCTCGTGAGGGCGGGCGTAGCATCGGTCTGGGTCTCTACATCGCCCGCGAAATCATCAGAGAGCACGGCGGTCGGCTCGAGGTCCGCTCTCCCGAGCGCGACGGCACGACCTTCCGGGTGATCTTGCCCCAGACCCACGTGGAGGTGGCGGTGGGCGCGGCAGAGGCCAAGACCCCCCGACCGCGCGTCGCCGATCGCGCCACCACCGGGGCGTCGATCAGCAGCGGCAAGCAGGGGCCTGATCCTGAGGGCGGCCTGCGCTAAGCTCGCGACATTCCCCCCGCAGACGGAAAACCTCCCCCCCCGTTACCGGCCGAGATGGTCGGCTTTCACCGTCGGCTGAACCGAGAGACAGAGGCCCGCTGGGACAGCTTTGCGTCTCACCGGGCTCGGGTCACAGGGCTCATCGCGGCGCTCGGAAATGAGGCGCGATCAAGCACCTGCGCCATCCTCGGCGCGGGCAATTGCAACGATCTCGATCTGTCGCGGCTCACGCAGGTCTTCACCGAGGTCCACCTCTTCGACATCGACAAGGAGGCCATCACGCGGGCGCGGGACCGACAGCCCCCCGAGGTGGCGGCCCGTCTTCGCCTTCGCGCACCTCTCGATCTCGGCGGCGCCCTTTCCGACGTGGGGCGCTTTCGCCGGCGCCCCGCCACCCCCGCAGACCTCGGCGCGCTTCCAGGGGCCGGCAGCCGCGGCGTGCTGGCTCGTGTCGCCGATCGGTATGACGTCGTCGCGTCGACCTGTCTGCTGAGCCAGCTGGTGCACGGCTGTCAGCGCCTTCTGGGGGACGACCATCCGCAGATCCAGGAGATCGCCTGCGCGGTCGTGGTCGCTCACTTGCGCATCTTGGCCACCTTGACGAAACCCGGCGGCAACGGGCTCCTCGTAACCGACGTTGTTTCGTCGGATACCTATCCGCTCGAGGAGCTGTTCGGCGCGCGTGACCCGTGGGCTCTCATCGGCGAGCTGGAAACGACCGGAAATCACCTCTCGGGTACCATCCCCACCTTTCTGCGCCGCATTGTGAACACGGACTCCGTCGTCGCACCGCTGATTGCGGGCTCAGGGCTCATTGAACCCTGGTTGTGGCGTCTGGGCGATGAGGAGACGTACCTCGTGTACGGGATGGCCCTGTCCCGACGTGCGGCGGATGCCACGTAAAAGTAAGAAAACGTTCTCATGGAATCCCGCGGGGTTCCTTGTCGTTTCGGGCTCTCCACCGATTAAGTAGATATAGTTTCGTGTGACAGAACACGAAAATGCCGCAAACTCGTGGCGACGCCGGTCGGTCGGCAGGTTTCTAACCCGTCGATCCTCGTGTTGCCGGTGCCGAAATGGCGGCCAGTGAAAACGTGACCACTTGTCGGTAGATGAGACCACTAGCCAACAGAACGGCAACTCGTGCCAGGCCAGAGGAGTTCGGAAATGACCCTGCACGACAAGAGAAGACCACGCACTGCAATGGTTCTCGCCTGTGGAGTTTTCTCCGCGGGATTGGCTATCTCCTGCACCGGCACCGTCATGGACCCGACGGAGGAGGATGATTCCGCTGGTATCGGCGCGCCGGGCGGCCCTAGCAACCCCGGGGGGGGCGGCGGCGGCAGCGTAACCCCACCTGGCGTGGGACCTCCTCCCGGATCGGACATCATTCCCCCGGACCCGAAGGTGGCTTGCGAGAGCACCGAATTCACGCCCGCGCGGATCTGGCGCCTATCCGATGATCAATTCGTTGCCGCGATTCGCGATCTGGTTCCGGGGGCGAACCCGCCCAGCATCCTGACGCCGGGACGTTCGGCGCAGGTCTTCGTCGATTTCTCCGAGCTCTATGAAATCGGTCCCGCGATCGCCAGCGACATTCGCGCCTCGGCCAACGCTGTGGCCGTGGAAGCCGTGAAGAACCTCGACGGATTCCTCGCCTGCAAGACGGGTGAAGCGGCCGACGCCTGCCCGACACGGTTCGCCGAGGACTTCGCCTCGCGCGCCTTCCGTCGCCCGCTCGAGGCGAGCGAGAAGACGGCCTTGCGAACGCTCTACGCCGAGGGGGCCAAGGTCAGTCGCGGCGAGGGGATCCGCATGGTGGTCTCCGCCATCCTGCAGTCGCCTTCGTTCGTCTACCGGACCGAGCTTGGCAAGACCACGGGGCCGGTGGCCGCTGGTTCGACCATCGAGCTGACGACGCACGAGCTGGCTTCCGCCGTCTCGTTCCTGCTCCTCAATTCGATTCCCGACGCCGAGCTGCGCGCCGCTGCCGACGACGGCAGCCTGGCCAAGGCCGAGGTCTTCAAGTCACACATCGAGCGGCTGCTCAAGACCCCGCGTGTGCAGGATCACCTGACGAACGTCTACCTCAAGTGGGTCGGCCTCGGCGGTGGCACGAACGCCGATCTCGCGGTCGTGGAAAAGGAATTCACCCCCGCCCTGAAGGCGAGCATGGAGCAGGAAGCCAAGCTCTTCATGCGCGACCTGCTCGGCAACGGCGGCACCGTGAACGACATCCTGACGTCGAACAAAGGTTTTGCCGACAAGGTCCTCGCCACCCACATGGGCGTGAGCTCGTCGGCGGCAACGGGACACGCGCCGATCACCTATCCGGCGGCCGAGCGCTCCGGTGTGCTGACCCTGCCGGCAGTCATCGCCCGCTATTCGGTCGGTCACCCCGAAGTCTTCCGCGGCAAGTTCGTCAGAGACGAGTTCCTCTGCGAGGAGATTCCGCCGCCGCCGCCGATCCCCGAGATCGAAGAGAAGACGAAGATGAACGAGAACCTGCCGATTCGGCAGCAGTCCGACGCTCGGATGAAGGACGACATGTGCTCGGCCTGTCACGCCAAGATGGACCCGCTCGGTCTGTCGTTCATGCACTACGACGCCGTGGCTCGATTCAAAGCCAACGACGCCGCTGGCAAGCCGGTCGATGCCTCGGGCTCGCTCGAGGGCGCCGGAGCGGCCTGGGACGGTCCGGTCAGGAACGCCGTCGAGCTCGGCCAGAAGCTCGCCAAGAGCCCAGTCGTTCGCACCTGCGTGGAAAGCAAGATGCTCAGCTACGCCCTTGGTCGCATGACCGCGAAATCAGACTCGTGCGAGCTGCAGAAGATCGACAGCTTCGTCGCCCTCAACGGCGGCAAGCTCTCGGCCCTCATGTCCGCCGTGATCTACAGCTCGGCGTTCCGCTTTCGTTCGGGAGGTAAGTAGACCATGCGAGTCACGCGACGCTCGATGCT
>JANNNO010000453.1:0-3901 GCA_031398585.1 Myxococcales bacterium
CCGCGCCAGCGACGCCGCCGCCTCGGCGCGCACGGAGACGTACTCGTCATCGCTTAGCCTTTCTGCCAGCGCTGAGGTCGCGGAGGAATCGCCGATCTCGCCGAGCGCGGCCACCACGTCGCGGCGGCCGATCACGGTGGGCAGCCGAGCGAGCAGAGCGGCGACGGCCGCAGGGGCGCGCGATCGGCCGAGCGCACGCGTGATCTGCTGACAGCTAGCGACGTCGGTACAGGCGGGCAGGGCCGCAGCGAGCGTGGGCACAGCGCGCGCATCGTCGGCGGCCGCCAGCGCGAGGGCGGCGTGCAGCTGACGAAGGGCAGGCGCCGGCGCGGCAGCATCGCCCGAGCCGGCCGTTGGCCTAGCTGCCAGCTCGCGGCCCAGTTCGGCCAGGGCGGCCGGATCTTTCAGTCGGGCGGCAGCCACGATCGCCCAGCCTCGGATCTCGGCATCCTCACTGCTGCGGGCCTGCGCGACAGCCGCTTGGGTCTCCGGGCGGGCCGCCACCGACGTCACCAGCAGGCGCGCCGCCTCGCGCCGCACTGGCAGCGGTTCGCTCGAACTCATGAGTGCGGCGAGGGGCACCGCTGCGCCGGGATCGCCCATCCTTCCGCGTTCGATGGCAGGAGGAACGACGGAGCCATCACCCTGCCCCACCTGTGATTCGAGCTCGGCGCTCTCGCCCAGCCAAGCGTCGAGCTCGGCGCGCAAGGCCGCGACCCGGGCCGGCCGCGCGTCGGCCACGTTCTTGCGCTCGCCGGGGTCAGCGGCCAGATCGTAGAGCGCGCAAAAGCCGTTCTTCTCGTTGCAGATGAGCTTCTCGGTGGCGGTCGCCACCATGCGATGGTCGCCGACCTCGGCAAAGGCCGGCGGCAGACGATCCGCGGGTGCCGGGGGGCTCGCCAGCCAAGGGCCAAGATCGGTGCCGCGCATGCGGACCGGGATCGGAATGTCGAGCAGACCGAGAATGGTGGGCGCGAGATCGACCAGCTCGACGGGCCCTTCGACGACTCTCGGTTGGACTCCGGGAACGGCAATGACGAGAGGCACGCGCAGCTGCTCTTCGTAAAGCGTGGTGCCGTGATAGCGGCTGCCGTGTTCGTCGAACTCCTCGCCGTGATCCGCGGTGACAATGAAAATGGTGCCGGGGCGTTCACGCTCGAGATTCGCGACCAGCCGGCCGATGGCGGCATCGACGTAGGCGATCTCGCTGTCGTAGCGGTCGAGATCGCCGCTGCCGAAGTCGTGCCCGGGCCATTTGTCGTAGGGCTCGTGCGGCTCGAAGAAGTGAACCCAGAGAAAGGCGCGCGGTATCTTCTCGCTAGCAAAGAACTCCGCCAGCTGCGACAGGCGCGCGTGCGCGTCGAGGAACTCGATCTTGACGTACTCGAAGTGGAAGTTGCTATCGCGATACGCGGCGAGCTTTTCGGGCTCGACGTAGAAGACCGCCGGTGGATAGAAGGCGGCGGTCTTGACTCCGTAGCGCCGCAGGAGCAGCGGCAACGTGTCCTGTCCGTCGGGCGCGCGCAGCCGGGCCAACGTCGGGTAGTACTTGCCGGTCAGCATGGACGTCGATGCAAACGACGTGTTGGGCGCCTGGGTGTACGCGCGCTCGAAGCGAGCACCCCGACGAGCCAAAGCATCGATGTGGGGCGTGGTGTTGCGCCGATAGCCGTAGGCGCCGACGTGATCGGCGCGCAGAGCATCGACAGTGATCAAAACGACGTCGGCACCTGGACGCCGCGGCCCGTCGGCCAACGGCACCTTGTCCCGGGGATCGGCCACCCGAGTCACACGGCCGCCGCGCGCCCGCATTCCGGGACGGACGGGGATCGGCGCCGGCAGCGCTGCGACCACGGGGCCGTAGAGCTGCGTCCGTTCGTAGGCGAGAAAGAGCGATGTCTGGCTGCCCGCCACCAGCTGAGCCCCGCCGAGGCTGGCAGCGAGCGCAGCGACGGTGAGCGTGACCGCCCGACCGCGGCCGAAGCGGCGATCCGCCAGCGCCACGGCAGCCGCTGTGATCATCAACGCGCCGATGGCCAGCGCCAGCGTGGCATGGAACCAAGGATAGAGCCGCGGCAGCACCACGCGGTTGACCCCGAAGAGGCCAGCGACGACGACGAGCATGGCCAAAACGAGAATCAGCCGTCGGCCCGCCGTGCGTGAAGCCGCGGTCAGACGACGAACGACATTTCCAAAGAGACCGACCCCCGCGAGCATGAGGACTGCCGCCAGCAACGACAGCAGCGGGCGTCCTGGCAGTCCGCGCACGCGCGGGCCGGCCAAGAGGGCGAAACCGTCATAGAGCGCCACGGGCGCCGTCAGTACGAGCGCCGCAAGGACCTGGGGAGCCCAGCGTCGAAAGGTCACGCGCGTGGCGGCCAATCGCGCAGCGCCCTGGGTCAAAGCCGAGAAAGCGACAGCGGTCCCGCCGCCCAGCAACGCGAGTGTGCCCGCGGCCGCGAGAGGCAGCCCCGCGGCGGTCTTGCCTCCGGTGGCGGGAGCCAGTGCCAAGGCGACCAGCCCATCGAGCGCTCCGGCCAGCGCTCCCCCTACGAGACCGATCCCGAGGGCGCTCCAACCGGTCGCCCCAGCCGCCCCGTCCCGGACAGCACGCGACGGGTTCACTGACGACGGATCGTTCAACGGAAGGTGAATTTCAATTCGTAGTCGCAGATGTTGAAGGTGTCGCCCTCTTCGATCCGCTTGTTGTCGATCCGCACGCCGTTGAAATCGATGCCGTTGGTCGACCCCAGATCCTTGATGAAGTACGAGCCGTTGCGCCGGACCACGGCCGCGTGTTTGCGCGAGATGTTGCCGTCACGGATCGGCAGATCCGACGACTTCGAGCCGCGGCCGATGATGAACTGCTCCTTGTCGACCAAGTAGCGCTGACTCTGGAAAACCAGATAGAGCGGCGGTGCGGTCTGCTCGCCTGCGCTGGCGGTCTCGATGCTGCCTTCGCCGCTCGACGCTGCGCCCCCGCCGAAAAATGCGGCCGCCGAAGGCGCCGGCAAAGAGGGGCGCCCGAGGTTCGACGTCGGAGCGTTCCGGGGCGCGGGAGGTGGCGGCGGGGTCGGTCGCCGCGGCTGCGGAGGAGGTGGCGGGGTCGGCCGTGCCTGCCCGCCAGCGCGCGGTCCCTCGCTCTCCGTCGGGAGATACCCTTTCTCGCGCGCGAAGACGCGCATCGCCTCGTTCACGAGATCGTCGACCCCGCGGTCGAGGTCTTCCGACATGCGCTCGAAGCTCTGCCAGAGGGTATCGCGGCAGTAAAAGTGCCGGAGCGTCTTGCGATTCGGGTCTGCCGACATCAACGACCTGTCGAACGGTTTGCCATCGGGAGGCGCGATTTTATCGCAGCGTGCAGTTACCGGGTCAAGCTAGCGCCCGCGGCGGACTCGTGCCTCGGGTTCTACCTTGCACCGCAGCGTGTGGCGTGTTACCGGGTAAAACCCGCCCATGCAGATACTTCCCGAGCAGATCGATCCTGACGCGACCAAGGTCGTGCAGCGCCTGCGCCGCTACGACCATGCCGCTTACGTCGTCGGTGGCTGCGTGCGTGACCTGCTGCTCGGCCTCAAACCGAAGGATTTCGACGTCGCGACCAGCGCCACGCCCAACGAGATCCGGCGGCTCTTTCGCAACTGTCGCATCATCGGTCGGCGCTTCCGGCTGGCACACGTCTTCTTCGGCTCCAAGATCATCGAGACGTCCACCTTCCGAGCCAACCCCCGCGTGGTCGAGGAAGAGGCCGCGGCGGAGGCAGCTGCCGAAGCCCGACCGGAGGCACCGCCGTCACGCGGATCCGGTCGCGACAGCAACGATCTGTTGATCCGAAGAGACAACGTCTTCGGCACGGCGGAAGAAGATGCGCGTCGCCGCGACTTCACCATCAACGGCCTCT
>JANNNO010000463.1:0-11845 GCA_031398585.1 Myxococcales bacterium
ACGCCTCTCCCGGCACGATGAAGAGTGGCTCGCCATCGGAAGGCAGCAAGTCGGCCGGCAAGAGCGCACGCGAAAGAGTGCGGCCCAGCTCGCGTGCTGCCGGGTCCGACGCGAACCTCTGCGCCATGGATCGCAGCTGCCGCGCGGAGGTATCGAGCTTGCGGACCGCCAGCGCGCCTTTGCGGATGGAGAAGATCCGCACCGACTCCGCGTCGTCGTAGAACATGAGCACGTTGTGACCGCGCACCGCCCACAGCAGCGCCGCTGCGGGGCGCGGCTGCACCTCCGGCCGCTTGCGCAGCTTCGAGTCGGCCAGCGTTCGCTCCTCGGCGGCGCGGGTCGCCTCGGCGGGATCGTTCGACGAGCGCCCGGTCGACAGCCGATCGATGAACGTCCGCGCCTGCGCCCGCTCGAGCATCTCGAGCGCCTCGCCCTGTCGCCCCGTGCGCGTGTAAAGATCGATCAGCGCCGCGTGCGGTTTGCGCTCGCCCCCCAGGAACCAAGACCGATGGTCTTCGCCCGAGAAGGTGGAACGCATCGCCTCGACGCCATCCACCGCCGCCCGAAACGCGCGCTCGGCCGCGACGAGATCGCCAACGCCTTCGGCCGCCAGCCCTCGCCACAACGAAATCATCCAGCGCCATTCGTCGCCAGGGGCCAGCGCCAGGGCTCGTTCCAGCAGCGGGACGGCGGCAGCGGGACGGCCACCAGCAAGCTCGAGCCGGGCCGCCAGGGCCAGACGTTCCACCTGAAGTGAGGGCGGAAGCGCGGCGAGCTTGGTCTCGTCGGGCAGCGCCGCCAGATCCGCAGCGGCGGCTTTCAGATCGCCAAGACGCAAGGCCGCCTCGCCGCGATTGAGCCGAGCCGCCGTCGCCTCGACCGTGGCCCCTGCCCCCTGCGCGATGGTCTCGGCCTCGGCGTTGATGGCGCGCGAAGCCCGGTTGTTGCCACGGTCCAGCTCGAGCAGGCCTTCGCGAAGCAGACGCGAGGCGCGCGACACCGGGTCGGCATCGGGATAGACGCGCCTGGCCTCGGAAAGAGCGCGCGCCATGCCGTCGAGATCGCCGATCTCGCGCAGCAGCTGCGCTTGCGAGATCAGCGTCCGGTGGATGACCGCGGGGGTGCTGGTACGCCGGCCGATGCCCTCGACGATCTCGAGCGCCTTCCAGGCTTCGTGAAAACGCGATGCCGATGCGGCCGTCACGTAGAGCCCCTGCGCGGCTTCGAGGGCGTGGTGATCGTCGCCAGCGGCGCGCGCCAGACCGAGTGCGCGGGCAAAAGCCGCCTGGGCGCGGGTCAGATCGTTGCGATTTTGATAGATCGAGCCGGCGACGACCTGCCCCGGCGCCTCACCGACCGTGCCGTCGAGCCCGGGAATCATGACGAGGGCTTCGTCGTGACGTCCCAGGTTGTAGAGCCCCGCCACGGTGTTGAAGGCCGCGCGAGGGTTGCCGGTGCGACGGTAGAGCGAGCCGCAGATCTCGACGCCGGCCTGGGCCTTTCCCGAGGCGATCGCTGCGCGGCAATCGTCGAGGGTGCCGCGCTGGCAGGTGGTCGAGGCGAGCGCGACCGTAACCAGGGCAAGCGATACCAAGGCGTGCCCCGCGCCACGAGCCCGGGCGTTCACCAGGCCTCCACGAGATCGGCGGCGACCATACGACCGCCGACCTCGGCGACCTTCGCGGCATCGAGATCGTACTGTCCGGTGCTGGCCGGCAACGGCCCCGGCGCGGTCACGGCGACAAAGCGGTATCGCCCCGGCCCTGGCAACGTGAACTCCATGACGACTCCTCCCCCCACCCGGCGACAGGGCGACGAGGTCGAGCAGGAAGCGAGTCGCTCGTCGTTGCGATAGACCCGCAGCTCGACGCCGGTGCGCAGGTTCACCCGCGCGATGACGACGTCTCCCGCGGCGGCCCCCCGCGTGCGATGGGCCCTGCCTCCGGCGCGGATCTCAGTCGACAGCGCGAGCGGTCCTGCGGGCGGTGCGGTCGGCAGCCACCAGAGCAAAGCGAGCGCGGCGATGGCAAACACCGGCCAGACGATGCGCGACAGCCACGACGGCCGCGGCGCCTCGGCGGCGGCGATGCGGGCCCAGACCCGCGCTTCGAAGTTGACCGGCGCTCTGACCGGACCGCTCACTTCGTCGCTCCGTTCGAAGAGGCGGGCCACGATGCGCTGACGTTCCAGCGTCTGGCGACAGGTGAGACAGGTCGAAGCATGGTCCCCAAGTGGCAGGCCCGCCTCGACGAGGCTCCAGCCTTCCCGATGAATCCACCGGCAGGCGCTCACGACCAGACTCCCTTCTTCTCGAGGCAGCGCCGAACCACCGTCATCAGTCGGCACGAGCGCACCCGCAGCGAGCCGGTGGTCTGCCCCAGCATGGGCGCGATCTGCTCGTACCCGAGCCCCTGGCGATAGCGAAGCAGGAGCAGGTCGCGCGAAGTCGGGTTCAACTCACCCAGGCACTGCTCGAGGCGCTGTTCGACCGTCCGGTCGTGAAGCTTTTCGTCACACGCGGGACGAGAGTCTGCAGCCTCGGCAGTCCCTTCCGTGGGACGGAGCAGCCGTGCCCAGCGCCGACGGCCGCGAGCGTCGTCGAGGCAGCGGTTGCGCGCAATGGTCAGCAGCCAGCACCGGAAGGACGTGGGCGGGGGCGCCTCGGCGAGCGCCTCCCAAGCCTGAACGAAGGTGGTCTGCAGAGCATCCTCGGCCCGGTTGGGGTCGCGCAGGATGCCGAGACAATGTCGATAGACGAGATCCCCGTAGCCGCGCATCAGGCAGGTCAGCGCGAGCCGTCGGTCACCGTTCCGCAGCGCCTCGCCGGCTTCCCGCTCGGGATCGCTCTCGGCGATCGCGGGGGCAAGCCCCCCCGTGGCCATTGCCCCCCTGGCAAGTCCGCCTGTGGGAGCCTCGACCGAGACCAGAGTTCTTGCGGGGAGTGACACTCTCCAGGAACGTCCGTCCGGACCTTTCTTCCCTCTCGTGGCTAAGCAACCGACTGGCGGTGCGCACTCTCAACGAAATGGGATCGAGTTGTGGCTGACCCCCTTGTTTGGTGCGTCCCCGACGTGCGCGAATTCGACGAGGCCATCGCCGACCCGGAACGAGAAGGGCCGCTGCTCGCTGAGAAAGAGCGAAGTCGCGTGGTGCTGGAAGTCGACGCCGTTGCTGGTGCGGGCGAATTTGATCCGCCCCGTGTCGGGGCCGTCGGTGACCCGGTAGCTCCAGATCAGCGTCGGGGGGAAGGTGCCCGCATCGATGAACTGGCCTTCCTGGGCCTTCGCGATCACGTTGGTCTGCGTCCAGCCCTGCCGCGCCACCCATTTCTTGGTGCGAAAGCTGCCGAGATCGCGATGGTTCCACGCCACCACCAGGTCGTCGCCCAGCACGGCGGCGCTCACGCTGCGGCTCTCACCAGGAAACGCGCCATAAAACGACCAGCCGTCAGGCTCGAGCACCAGCTGGTGAATCGCACCGAAACGAGACCAGGCCAGGGCGTCGTCCCCGTCCGGGTTGGGACCAAGCGCGTAGTAGGCCTGGAGCTTGCCGTTGTAAATGACCAGCGCCGGCTCGCCGTGGGGGCGCCCCCCCGGTGGCGCCACGTCGTGCGTGCGGCGGTCGGTCCAGGTGGACCCGTCCCGGGTTCGCAAGGAGCTGAAGCGCCCGAACTGGTCGAACCAGACCAGGTAGAGGTAGCCGTCGTACACAGCCAGCGAGGCGCCGGCAATCGAACGCTCGTCGATCGTGCGCGGGGCTGACCAGTCTCCCTGGCCGATCTTGCGGATGATGTTGATTCGCCGATCCGTGCCAGTGAAGCTGAGATAGCGATCCCCCAAAAAGAGAGCGCCTCCGGGGGCGCCGAAGCCGGCGCCGATGGCGGCGGGCTTCTCGAGGATCTCGGGCGCCGGACGTCGTTCCTCTTCGAGGGGCAGGCATCCAGCGGCGGTCATGGCCACCGCAAAGGTGGCGACGGCGGAAATGGGGGTTCTCATGGGGTCTCTCCTGTCACGGGCCGGCTCTGCCAGCGACTCGACTGCCATGACGAGAGCGCTTGTCGCCGGTGTTGCGACCGGGGTGCCTGATCTTTTCGCCGCCGAACCCTGACAAGGAAGTGGAACGACGCCGCTGCGGGCGGCCGCCTCACGGGCCCACATCGTGACCGGGCGCACGCTCGAGCAGGGCTTCCCGGCGCCCGAGCCCGATCGGCTGGGCTCAGTGACCGAGCATCCAGGGGCGGTCACCGCCGTGCCCCGAGCCGCACGCGTGGCTTGCCGGCGCCGGCCGGTCCCCCTTGCGCTCCACCAGCCGCGGCTCGGGCACGCCTCGCCTGCGGCCGCGACCGCCCAGCAGGGATGTCGCCGAAAGGACCCGAGGCGCGCTCAGGCCGCAGCTCTCACACGGCACCCCCAAGCTCGACTCGGACATGCGGCGCCAGGCCGTGAACGGACCACAGGCATCGCATTCATATTCGTAGAGCGGCATGGCAATCACACCGGAAGGATCTTCTTGTCGAAGATGGCCGTCGGCAACGCGAGCGTGCAACAGGCATTGGGAATGTCCACGATGCCGCTGAGGCGCCCCTCGACCGGCGCGCAACTGAGCAAGAGATAGGCTTGCTCACCGGTGAAGCCGAACTTCTTCAGGTACTCGATGGCGTTGAGACACGCGCGTCGGTAGGCGACGTGGGCGTCGAGGTAGTACTGCTCTCCGGTAAACTCGTCCACCGAGATCCCTTCGAAGACCAGATACTCCGAGTAGTGAGGCTCGACCGGGCCGGGCTTGAAGATCGGGTTGACCATGCCGTACTTGGCGACGCCGCCCTTGATGATGTCGACATGCAGGTCGAGGTAGCCCGACATCTCAATCGCACCACAGAAGGAGATCTCGCCGTCGCCCTGGGAAAAGTGAATGTCGCCCATGGAGAGATTCGCGCCAGGGACATAGACCGGAAAGTAGATCCGCGAGCCCTTCGACAGGTTCTTGATGTCGCAGTTGCCACCGTGCTCGCGAGGCGGCACCGTGCGCGCCGCTTCGGCCGACACACGATCGAAGTCGGCGCCTTTCAGCATGCCGAGCACGGCGTTCTCGGGCGTCGGCAGCGCTGCCGCGGGCGGAATCGCCGGCTTCCATGGCGGCCCTCCCTTGGCGACCAGCGCGCGCTCGCGTGCATTCCATTTGTCGAGCAGCGCCTTGGACGGCGCACACCCAATGAGACCCGGGTGGGGAATGCCCGCAAAGCGTACCCCCGGGATGTGACGAGACTGCGCAAAAATGCCCTGGATATCCCAGATCGCCTTGGCCGGTTTGGGATAGTGCTCCGTGAGAAAGCCGCCACCGTTGGTGCGATCGAAAATGCCGGTGAAGCCCCATTCGTCGCCGGGCAAGGTCCCGACGTCGAGCAAGTCCACCACCAGAATGTCACCCGGTTCCGCCCCCTCGACTCTGATGGGACCGGACAGCACGTGGACCACGGTCAGCTTGACGTCCCGGATGTCGCTGGGATCGTCGTCGTTCTTGATTTGCCCGTCCGTCCAATCCTTACACTCGATCCGGAAGACGTCGCCCGGCTTCACCGACACGACCGCTGGGATGTCGGGATGCCAGCGGTTGTGGCCAGGAAGCTCTTGCTGGGCAACGGTTTTGGTGAGGTCGACCTTGTAGAGCGTCTTCGGCATGCTTGTCTCCTTGCGGTCAGGTCTGCCTGATTCGGCCAATGCTGCCGTCTCAAATGGACAGCAGGCGACCAACGGTTTCGGTGTCGACGTCCGCGCGGCGGTTGTCGCGCACGATGCGACCACGATCGATGACGAGGATGCGGTCCGCGATCTCCATCGCGAAGCTGAGCACCTGCTCCGACACCACGATCGTCAGCCCGCGCTGGTCACGGATCTGCTTCAAAATGACGGCCAGCTCTTTGATGATCGAGGGCTGAATCCCCTCGGTGGGTTCGTCGAGCAACAGCACCTGCGGGTGACTCGCCAGCGCCCGCGCAATCGCCAGCTGCTGCTGCTGCCCGCCCGACAGGTTGCCGCCGCGGCGGCGCTTCATCTCGTCGAGCACGGGGAAGATCTGGTAGATCTCGGCCGGCACGCCTTCGCGACGCGAGCGCAGCCCGGTCTTGATGTTCACCTCGACCGTGAGGGTCGGAAAGATCATCCGCCCCTGCGGGACGTACGCCAGCCCCGCGGCCACCCGTTCGAAGGGCGCCTTGTCGGTGAGCGGCTGGCCGCCGAGGACGACGGTACCCGCACGCGCCGGCAGGATCCCCATGAGCGCCTTGAAGAGCGTGCTCTTGCCCATGCCGTTGCGGCCCATCACCGCTACGATCTCGTTTTTGCCTGCGGCGAGCGACAGTCCCGGGATGACCTCGCTCTGCCCATAAGCGACCCGGAGCTGGTCGACCTGGAACAACGTTTCGGTGGGGGCTTGCATCGGATTCGCTTTCTCAGTGCCCGAGATAGACCTCGATCACCTTGGGGTCCTGTTGCACGGTCTCCATGCGTCCTTCCGCCAACCAGCGCCCCTGGTGAAGAACCGTCACGCGATCGGCGATGCTCTTGACGAACTCCATGTCGTGTTCGACGACGATGACCGCGCGATCTTTGCAGATGGAACGTAAGAGCTCGGCGGTTGCGAGGCGCTCGCCCACGCTCATTCCCGCCACCGGTTCATCGAGCATCATCAGCTCAGGCTCCTGAATGAGGAGCATGCCGATTTCAAGCCATTGCTTCTGGCCATGCGACAGCAGCTCGGCGCTGTCAGCCAGTCGGTCGGTCAGCTTGATCTGCTCGGCGATTTGCTCGACCTTCTCGGTCACCGCGCGATTGCGGCGAAAGGCCCAGGCGCCAAAGGCCGTGCGCCCCTTGGGATACGACATCTCGAGGTTCTCGAAGACGGTCAGGGTCTCGTAGACCGACGGCGTCTGAAACTTGCGTCCTACGCCCGCCCTGACGATCTGGTGCTCGCGCAGGCCGATCAGCTCCTGCCCCTTGAAGCGGACGCTCCCGTCGGAGGCACGCGTCCGGCCTGAAATCAAATCGAGCACCGTGGTCTTGCCGGCGCCGTTGGGGCCAATGATGGCTCGCAACTCCCCCTTGTCGACATAGAAGGAAAGGTCATCGACGGCCTTGAACCCGTCGAACGACACCGTGAGTGATTCGACCCGCAACAAGTACTCGGGCGTGGCGACATCATCCATCAGGCAGCCTCCCCTCTGCCGTCGCTGGCGGGCGTCGCCAACGGCGTGACGGCTGACGACGGCGTCGAGGTGTGCGACTCCGCCGGCGCCAGAGGTCCCTCGCCTCGCCATTGCGTCCATCGGCCACGCGCTCGTGCCGGCAGCGTCCGCCAGTTGACGGCACGGAGCCCATCGAGGCCGCGCGGGAAGACCATGACCACGCCGATGAAAAGGGCGCCGATCAGAAAGAGCCAGAGCTCCGGGAAGCGTTCCGAGAAGAAGGTCTTTCCGTAGTTGACCAGCAAGGTGCCCCAGACCGCCCCGAGGAGCCACTCCCTGCCGCCCACGGCCGCGCAGATCACCAGCTCGATCGAGGGGACGATGCCGACGAAGGACGGCGACATGAAGCCGACCTGCAGGGTGAACATCGCCCCTCCGACGGCCGAGAAGACGGCGCTGTACACGAACGCAAACGTCTTCAGGTTGGCGACGTCGTAGCCCGAGAAGCGAACCCGATCCTCCTTGTCGCGCATCGCCACCAAGAGGCGCCCCAGCTTGCTGCGCAGCAAGTGCGCCGAGACGACGATGCCCCCCAGTAGAAGAAGCGCGTTGACGTAATAGAGGATGAGCCGCGCCGAATCGCTGCGAATGTCCCAGCCGTTCAGCGTCCTGAGGTCCGTGATGCCGTTGACTCCGCCGGTGTGGCCCTGCTGCCCGACGATCAGGATCGACAGGATGGCCGCGATGGCCTGCGTGATGATGGCGAAGTAGACGCCCCCCACGCGGCGCTTGAACATGGCGAAGCCGACCAGCAGCGCCAGCAAACCGGGCACCAGCGGCACCGCCAGCAAGGTGAACGCCAGGCTCTTGAAAGGAACCCAATAGGCGGGCAATGCCGTGAGCTGGTTCCAGTCCATGAAGTCGGGAATGCCCGGCGTCGACTGAATCGCGGTGCTGACGGGATCCGATGCTTCTAGCTTGAGAAACATCGCCATCATGTAGCCACCGAGACCAAAGAAGATACCCTGCCCAAGGCTCAGGATGCCGGCGTGACCCCAACAGACGACGAGCCCCAAAGCCACGAAGGCGTAGGTGAGGTACTTGCCCATGAGGTTGAGACGAAAGTCCCCCATGGTGAGCGGAAGGATGAGCAGGATGAACAGAGCCAGCAGCAAGAAGCCGAGCCGTTCCCGAGTCCGCAACCAGGCGGGCAATCGCGCGGTCAGCGAAGACGAGGGAGGCGGTGGCAAAACGTTCGCGTCCGCGGGAGGCCGTGGCGGCGTCATCGGCGCACCCGGATGCTGAACAGGCCCTGCGGACGCAATAGGAGAATGGTGATTACCGAAAGCAGAGTGAGCACCTTGGCCGTCGAGCCGTTCATGAAGAACTCGCTGGTCGCTTGCGCTTGCGCGATGGTGAACGCCGAAGCAATGGTGCCCACGAGGCTCTCGGCGCCGCCGAAGACGACGGTCAGGAACGTGTCGACAATGTAGAGCGAGCCGCTGGTCGGCCCAGTCGACCCGATGGTCGTGAAGGCTGCGCCCGCGATACCGGCCAGACCACAACCGAGCGCAAAGCTGGTTCGATCGATCCTCCGCGTGTCGATGCCTGCGGCCCCGGCCATCACGCGGTTCTGCGTGGTGGCTCTCACCCATACCCCCCAGCGCGTGCGAAAGAGCGCCAGAAAGACGGTGCCGGTGAGCACCAGGGTGAGGCTCATGACCAGCAGCCCGTTGATCGGGATGTCGATGGTCTCGCTCGGCTTGACCGAGCCCATCAGCCAGTCGGGCAAAGTCGCGCTCACCTCCTTGGCGCCGAACACGGAGCGAAAGATCTGCTGCATGACGAGACTCAGGCCCCAGGTCGCCAGCAAGGTGTCGAGCGGCCGTCTGTAGAGGTGCCGGACCATCAACCCCTCGACCAAAAGTCCCACCGCTGCGGCGAGGAGGAACGAGACGAGCATCGCGACGAGGAAGTAGCTGTCCTTGGCCCACGGAGCCCA
Organism: Myxococcales bacterium; assembly: GCA_031398585.1. Taxonomy (GTDB): domain Bacteria; phylum Myxococcota_A; class Polyangia; order Fen-1088; family Fen-1088; genus JANNNO01. The sequence goes on from JANNNO010000463.1 coordinate 9,183, forward strand.
ACGCTGGCTCACTTCCGACAGGACGAAGGTGGTGTAGGCGCCGATGGTGAGAAATTCTCCGTGAGCCATGTTGATGACTCCCATCTGGCCGAAGATGATCGCGAGGCCCAGCGCCATCAGGAGCAAGACGCAGAAGGAACTGAGACCGTTGAAACCCTGCATGACCGCGATCGAGAACAGGTCGGAGAACGACTCCATGGAACCTCCCAGCGATGACCCTCGGCGATGGCCTCTGCCGCGTGTCCCTGCACGCGGCAGAGCGAAAGCGAACGCCGCTTACTGGTAACCCTTGGGGAAGGGATTCGGCTCGATCAGCTCGGACTCGTAGAGGACCTTGAACTGTCCCGTGGGCTCGACCTGACCCACGCGCAGCTTGCTCCAGAGGTGGTGGTTCTTGTGAACCTTCACGTACCCTTCGGGCGCGCTCTTGAGCTCGATGCCCTCCGACGCCGCGACGACCTTGTCGACGTCGAAGCTGCCAGCCTTTTCAACCGCGGCCTTCCACAGCCACGGGCCGAGATAGGCGGCCTGAGTGACGTCGCCAATGACCGCCTTGTCGCCGTACTTGCCCTTGAACGCCTTGACGAACTTCTTGTTGTTGTCGTTGGGCAAGCTCTGGAAGTACTTCATGGCGGCGTAAAATCCGGCCATGTTCTCCCCGCCGATACCAAGCAGCTCGTCCTCCGTGACCGAGATGGTCAGCAGCGTCTGCTTCTGGGAGGTGACGCCAGCCGCCTTGAGCTGTTTGTAAAACGATACGTTGCTACCCCCCACGACGATGGCGTAGACCGCGTCGGGCTTTTTCAGCTTGATTTTGTTGATAAGCGACCCGAATTGCGTGTGTCCAAGCGGGTAATATTCCTCACCGACGACGCTGCCTTTCAGCACGTTTTCGATGTGCTTGCGGGCGATCTTGTTTGAAGTACGCGGCCAGATATAGTCCGACCCGATGAGAAAGAAGGTCTTGGCTTTCTTCTCCTTCACCAGCCAGTCGAGCCCCGCAATGATCTGCTGGGTCGCCTCTTGGCCGGTGTAAAAGACGTTCTTCGACTGCTCGAGTCCCTCGTAGAACGTCGGGTAATAGAGCAGGCCGTTTTCCTTCTCGAAGACCGGCAACACGGCTTTCCGGGACGCAGATGTCCAGCAGCCGAACACAGCCGCTACCTTGTCACTGACCAGCAACTTCTTTGACTTCTCGGCGAAGGTAGGCCAATCGCTGGCGCCGTCCTCCTGAATGATCTTGATCTTGCGACCAAGAATCCCGCCTTCGGAATTGATCTGGTCTATGGCGAGTCGTTCGGCCTGGATCGATCCGGTCTCGCTGATGGCCATGGTTCCCGTGGCGCTATGGAGCTGACCCACGGTCACCTCGGTGTCGCTGATTGCGAGGCCGGTCTTGTTGACCACAGCGGTGGCCATGGAGTCGGCGCTTGCTGGGGCCCCCGCTGACATCAACACCAGACTGGCCAGCGTGGCCAAGAAGCACCTTCGATCGACTTTCATGTTGATTCCCCCGGCGTCGAGATTGCGGCGGTGTCACCGCACGGCTGGCGCGGGCTCACCGCCATCCGCGTGATTGCGATGGGGGCCCGTGCTGACGATGCCTTTGTACGTCGGCTATCGTTTCGCGGGCATGAAGTGACGGTAAAAGATTGGTGGGCCGGCGCGATCGTCTACGGAAACAAACGAGCAGCGGCGTTGGGTGATGCCGCAACGGCAATCACAGTGACTTTTCGAAAAATCTGGCGCGCTTTTTCTGCCGCTCGCAATCGACGTGTCACGCGGGCCGGGACGCGGCCCGAATCGATCACTGGGATGCTGACCGAACGAGCCGCGCAGGTTCGCCCGGTTCAGGGAGCGGCGGGGAGCGTGATCTCGGCCGTGACCTTGGCGCCCTGGCTTAGCTTTTCACTGCGGGCACGGCCTTCGCCGGAGATGGCGGCGAAAGCGAAGGCGCCGCGTGAACAGTAGCGTCCGATCTCGCGGCTGCCGAGTCGGCGAAGCGCATCGAGAGCGCCGGTGACAGCGGCCGAGCCGCCCTTTTCACACGAGTTGAGGTTGGTGATGCCGGCATCGTCGCAGGTCGACACGAGCACCAGGCGGCCAGGCTCGATCGCGTTGAGGTATTCGGCAAATTCGCGCAGTGAGGTTCCCGACAGCGGGCTCACCCACGGGTCGAAGTTGCGCACGGGCTCGAGGGCGGCTCCCGTGCGCGGGTCGAGCACCGCCACGTTGAACCCCCGCGCGCCGATGAGATCACCGCCCTTGCTGAAGAACGAGCTGCCGTTGCGTACGAACTCCGACAGCCCGTCGCCGTTGGTCGGTGAACCGCGGCCCGCAGAGACGGCCGCGAACCGGTTCACACAGCCGCCCTCGCAGGCATGGACGCAAGCCGGACCGTTGACCCACTTACCGTCGGCGCCACACATCTGGGGGATGCGCCCGAGGCAATGAACCTCGCCCACCCGGCAGCCAGGCGGTGATGCCGGGGCCGTGTCGGGCGCGGGAGAGACGGGTCCAGGCTCAGCGCCGGCATCGGGCTTCGGCGCGGGCTGCGCCGGCGGCGTCGGGTCCGGGGCGGCGCCGGCATCGCTGGCCGGGCAATCGCGCTGCCGTCCGCACGGCGGTGCCTCAGCCGCATCGATTTGTGGCGAGCCGATCGG
>JANNNO010000545.1:0-4674 GCA_031398585.1 Myxococcales bacterium
CCCCCGGTGGCGCCCAGATCACGTGGTGGCCAGGCGGGGGAACGTTGGGAGCCCCACAAACGACTTCGTCTTCACGACCACCTGCGCGCACGCGCACGAGGCGCAGTTTGTCCGCGCCCGGGTGCGGCCGGATCCCAAGCACTTCGGCGACGAGCAGGCCGCCCAGCTCGCGACCGCGCTCTTCGATCCCTTCGACCTCGAGCCCGACCATGGTCAGGGCGCGCGCCGCGGCCGCCGCATCGAGGGCTTCCGTGGCGGGCCCCTGCTCCAAAAGCTCCTTGAGCCAGGCGAGAGAGACTTTCATTCGATCGGCCTCACGCAGACGACGACGGGGCGTTAGCCAGCGACGAACTGACGCAGAAAACGCAAATCATTCTCATAGAATAGCCTGAGATCGTTGATCTCATACTTCAACAGCGCCATACGTGACAGGCCGAACCCGAAGGCGAACCCCGTGACGTCGTGCTTGTCGTAGCCGACCGCCTTGAAGACGTTCGGGTGCACCATGCCGCAGCCACCGATCTCGATGAACCCGGTGGTCTTGCAGAGGCGGCAACTGGCCCGCGCTGGTAAGCGCCCCTCACACTTCCAGCACGAGGCGTCGACCTCGGCGGAAGGTTCGGTGAAGGGAAAGAAGCTCGGTCGCAGCCGGATGTTCATCCGCGGCCCGAAGAACTGCCTGACGAAATGCCCGAGCGTCGCCTTGAGGTGCTCGAAGCTGATGTCGCGATCGACCCAGAGCCCCTCGACCTGGGGAAACATGGGCGTATGGGTCGCGTCGTCATCCCGGCGAAAGACATTGCCGGGAGCAATGATCTTCACCGGCGGCGGGCCTGCCAGCATGGTCCTCACCTGTACCGGCGAGGTGTGCGAGCGCAGGACGCGCCCGCCTTCCACGAAGAAGGTGTCTTGCATGTCGCGCGCGGGGTGATCCGGCGGCGTATTCAGGGCGTCGAAGTTGTTCCACTCGGTCTCGATCCAGGGCCCCGTGCGGACCTCGAATCCAAGCGCGTGGAAGATCCCCTCGATCTCGCGTCTGACCAAGGTGAGCGGGTGCAGCGTGCCCGGCGGCGCCCCTCGGGACGGCAGACTCACGTCGACCGTGCGCGCGAGATCCGCTTCGAGCGCAGCACTGGCCAACGTCTCGAGCCGGCCGCTGACGGCGGCCTCGATCGCGTCTCGCGTCTGGTTGGCAGCTTCGCCCACCAAAGGACGCTCGGCAGGTGGGATCTTGCCGAGTGCCTTCATCAGGTCGGTAACCCGGCCCTTGCGGCCGAGATACCGCGCCTGTGCGAGACGGATCTCCTGCTCGGTGCTCAGCGCGGCGATCTCACCCGCGAACTCGCCGCCGAGCCGACGGAGCTCCTCCACCAGCGCGGCCGCCGGAAGCGCTCCGCCGTTGCTCATGAACAATCTCCCGGGCCGCAGGCGCGGCCCCGAATGCCGCAGACGCGGCCGGGAATGCCGCAGGCGCGGCGCCGATTGAGACGACTCAGGCCGCGGCGCGAGCCGCTTCGACCACGCTCTTGAACGCGGCCGGATCGCTGATCGCGAGGTCCGACAAGATCTTGCGGTCGAGGTTGATGCCGGCCTTGGCAAGGCCAGCGATCAGCTTGGAATACGACAAGCCGAGCTCGCGCGCGGCCGCGTTGATGCGGACGATCCAGAGGCTGCGGAAGTCGCCCTTGCGCTTGCGGCGGTGAAAGAAGGCGTAGCGCCAGCTGCGATGGACCGCTTCGACTGCGGCTTTCCAGAGCTTGGAGCGCCCGCCCCGGAACCCCTTCGCATGCTTGCGAATGCGATTCCGACGACGGTGAGACTTGTAACCACCTTTGGCGCGAGGCATGGACCGAGACTCCTATCAGGTTCCGTAGGGGAGCATCGCCTTGATCTGATGCTCCTGGGTCTTGAAGATGTAGCCAGCTCGGCGCAGCTTTCGCTTGGCGCTCGAGGTCTTGTTGCCCTGGTTGTGACGCATGAAAGCCCGCTTGCGCTTGACCTTCCCGGTGCCGGTCAGCTTGAAGCGCTTCTTCGCGCCGCTGTTCGACTTCATCTTCAGCTTTGGCATTGGAGGCGGGGGAGTATATCGATTGCGTTACGCCGCGCAAGACCTAAGAGGGCCACAAATCACCAGAAAGTGAGGGCCTGCCCAGCCGGCGCGGACCGACGACCGGGCAATCGACGACAGAAGCGGCTTACGCCTTGGGCTTGGGAGCCGCGGCCGGGGGCGCCGCGGGTCGGGAAGCCGGTGACACCGGCCGAGGAGCCGTTGCTACCGCGGCCGATGAGCTCGGTGCCGGCGCGATGGCCGGCTTGGGAGCACTCGCGGCCGCAGCCACGGGTGCAGGTGCGGAAGCCTCCGGTGCGGCTACGGATGCGGGAGCCACGGGTGCGGGAGCCACGGGTGCGGGAGCCACGGGTGTGGCTGACACGGGCCGGGGCGCCGCAGCACCAAAGGTCGCCGGGGGGGCCGCCGGGCGAGGAGCCGAGCCCATCGGCGCCGAAGCACCGAGGCCAGGGTTCCCTGGACCCGAGAGACCCGGACCAGGGGCACCCGGAGCGGGAGCGCTGGGACGGACGACGCCGACCTTGGGACCGAGGGTCAGGACCATGCGGCGCCCTTCCATCGAAGCGCGCTGCTCGACGACGGCCGCGTCACCAAGGGCACGGATGACGGTGTCGAGCATGGCCTGGCCGGTCTCGGGGTGCACGATCTCGCGACCGCGGAAGACGATGACCAGACGGCACTTGTTCCCTTCAGCGAGGAAGCGCCGGATGTGCTTCACCTTGAAGTCGAGATCGTGGTCATCGGTCTTGGGCCGGAACTTGATCTCCTTGACCACCACCGTCGACTGGTGCTTTCGGGAGGCCTTTTCCTTCTTGGAGTTCTCGTACTTGAACTTCCCGAAGTCCATGATGCGGCAGACCGGTGGCGCTGCACGCGGGTTGACCTCGACGAGCTCGAGGCCTTGCTCCTCGGCCATCTTGAGCGCCTCGTAAGTCGGCAGGATGCCAACTTGGGCACCGTCACCGCCGATCACACGGACTTCGGGCGCACGGATGCGACGCCCGACACGGTAATTTTCGGCGGAGCTACTCGGTTGGTGAAAGCCTGGCCTAGGGATGCTCTTTCCTCCTGCTCAATCGTTGCGATGAAATCTGTGAATCTGAAAGCTCGAAGTCTTGGATGCTGCGACCGAACGCCGGTTTCGACCTCAGTCGAGCACCGGCACCTTGGCTTCGGTGACCAGACGGGCGACGAACTCATCGACCGGTGTCGCGGGCAGCTGTTGGCCATCACGCGTCCGGGGCGAGACCACCCTTGCGCCCATGTCCTTCTCCCCCACGACGACCATGTAGGGGATCTTCTCGACCTGCGCCTTGCGGATTTTCGACCCGAGCTTGTCAGGCGCGACATCGGCTTCCGCGCGAATGCCCGCCGCTGTCAGCTTGGCCTCGACCTCTTCAGCGTAAGCCTGCGCTTTTTCACTGACCGAAAGCACGCGGGCCTGAACCGGCGCAAGCCAGAGCGGAAATGCGCCCGCGTGGTGTTCGATGAGCACCGCCATGAAACGTTCCACCGATCCGAGCAACGCGCGGTGAATCATGACGGGCTTGTGACGATGTCCGTCCGAGCCGACGTATTCCAGATCGAAACGCTGCGGCAGCTGGAAATCCAGCTGGAAGGTGGCGCATTGCCACTCGCGCCCCAGCGCATCTTTGATCTTCAGATCGATCTTGGGGCCGTAAAAGGCACCACCGCCCTCGTCGACCTCGAACGGCAAACCCGTCTCGGTGAGCACCCGGCGGATAGCGGCTTCGGCTTCGTCCCAGAGTTTGGGATCTCCCATGAAGCTCTCGGGTCGTGTCGCTAGGAAAAACTTCATGTCGGCAAAGCCGAACAGCCTCAGCACCGACAGTCCGAGCCGCACGCAGCCCGCCATCTCGGCTTCGATCTGGTCGTCACGCACGAACAGATGCGCGTCGTCCTGGGTGAATCCGCGAACCCTTAAAAGTCCATGCAGCACGCCCGACCGCTCGTAACGATAGACGGTGCCAAGCTCGGAGAGACGCAGCGGCAGATCGCGATACGAGCGCAGGCCCGCACGGTAAATGGCCACGTGGAAGGGACAGTTCATGGGCTTGACGAGGTAGCGTTGCCCCTCGAGCTCCATGCCGCCGAAGAGGTTTTCCTTGTAGTGCGCGAGGTGGCCCGACTTCTCGAGCAGCTGCTCACGCGCGACGTGAGGCGTGTAGACGGGCTTGTAGCCGCGACGAAACGTCTCGCGACGGATGAGATCTTCGATCAGCTGTCGAACGATGGCGCCACGGGGATGCCACAGAACGAAACCCGGGCCGACGAGATCATCGACCGAAAAGAGATCGAGGTCGCGCCCGAGCACGCGGTGGTCGCGCTTCTTGGCCTCTTCGAGCCGCGCCAGGTGATCGTCGAGCTCCTTTTGCGAGCCGAAGGCGGTGCCGTAGACCCGCTGGAGCATGGGGTTGCGTTCGTCGCCGCGCCAGTAGGCGCCAGCAAACGAGAGCACCTTGAACGCTTTGATCTCACCGGTGCTGGCCACGTGAGGACCGCGACAGAGATCGATGAAGTCGCCGTGCTGGAAGATCGAGATCTCTTCGCCTTCGGGCAGCGACTGGATGATCTCGACCTTGAAG
>JANNNO010000556.1:0-7710 GCA_031398585.1 Myxococcales bacterium
CGGCCGACGGCCGCTACGTGATCGGCGGCGCTGTCGGGCTTGTCGGCGGGCCAGGTGACGACGATCTCGCGAGGGTCGCTGGTCATCCAGTCGAGCGCGAGCAGACCTTCCGACAGCGCGAGCGGGTTGCTGGTGAGCACGTGCGCGACCGAAGCATGGGCGGCTTTTGCAACCACCCGCCATCGCTCGTCATCGGTGATCGCAGCCAGCCTCAGTGCGTTTCGCCACGAGACCGACGTGCCGGAGGGTTCCGCGCCGTCGTATTGCGGCTTTTCCCGCGCGATCAGCACCTCTGCGTCGTCCGCCGTCATGAACCACCCGCCGCGCTCGGTGTCCGCGAAGTGCGCCTCCTGCGCGGTGGCGATGGCTACGGCCTGCCGCAGCCATCGGTCCTCGAAGCTCGCCTCCCAGAGATCGAGCAGACCCTGTACCACGAACGCTTGATCCTCGAGGAAGCCGACCTTGGCCAGCTGCCCGTCTTTCCAGGCGCGGCGAACGCGACCGTCCGCGCACATCTGGTCGAGCACGAAGGCCGCCGCCCGCCGGGCCGCCTCGACGTACCGGGGCTCGCCGAGCGCCCGTCCCGCGATGGCCATCGCGCTGATGGCGAGACCATTCCAGGCGGCCAGCACCTTGTCGTCGAGCAGCGGCGGTACGCGTTTGCTGCGTGCCCGATAGAGACTCTCACGCGCCCCCGCCAATTGCTCGTGCACCGCCTCGTCAGGCGTCCGCACGTTGGGAATGTTGTGCCCCTCGAAGTTGCCGCCCTCGCTGATGTCGTAGTGGGCTGCAAAGCGTTCGGCGTCGCCGCCGAGAAGCGCCTGCACCTCGGACTTCGACCAGACGAAGAACTTGCCCTCCTCGCCTTCTGAATCGGCGTCGGTGGCCGAGAAGAAGCCGCCACCCGGCGCGGTCATCTCGCGCGAAAGGTAATCGAGCGTCTCGCGGGCGACGCGGGCGAAGTCCTGCCGCCCCGTCGCCTGGTGAGCCTCCACGTAGGCCACCACCAGCAGGGCGTTGTCATAGAGCATCTTTTCGAAGTGCGGCACCAACCAGTGCGCATCGACGGAGTAGCGATGAAAGCCGCCGCCGATCTGATCGTACATGCCGCCGCCGGCCATCTTGGCCAAGGTCAGCGTCGCCATCTCGAGCGCCGCTGGATCGCCCGTGCGCCTGTGTTGCCGCAACATCAACCGGATCGGAATGTTCGAGGGGAACTTGGGTGCGCGGCGCATGCCCCCTTCCATCGGATCGAACATGCGTTGGTAAGCCGTGAATGCGACGTCGATGGGCGACCGATCGATCGGCGCTGGCCCCGTCACCCGCGCCGCTCCTTCGATCTGTTCCTTCACCACATCGACCAGCGACGCAGTCGCCTGACGAACCCGCGCGCCCTCCTCGGCATAAGTGCGTGCGAGCTGCGCCAACAACGAACGAAACCCGATCCGGGCGCCGCGGGCGCCGTCGGTGGGGGGAAAGTAAGTGCCGCCGTAAAAGGGCTCACGATCCGGCGTGAGAAAGACGCTCATCGGCCACCCCCCACCGCCGGTCAACGCCTGCACCGCCGCCATGTAGACGGCGTCGATGTCGGGCCGCTCTTCGCGGTCGACCTTGATCGGGATGTAGTGCGCGTTGAGGAAGGCCGCAATCTCCTCGTTCTCGAACGACTCCTCCTCCATGACGTGGCACCAGTGGCACGTGGCGTAGCCGATCGAGAGAAAGACTGGCCGTCCCAGCCGCCGCGCCTCGGAGAACGCCTCGTCTCCCCACGGGTACCAATCCACGGGGTTGTGCGCGTGCTGCAGCAGGTAGGGGCTCGATTCGAGGATCAGCCGATTCGTGTAGTGCGGGCGACCTTGCTCGTCGAGGTGGCGAGTGCGCGGCCGATATGCCTCGCCCTTGTCCGTCAGCGCTGCCGTGAGCTGCACGGTCAGCTCGGGCGGGCGCGGCGGGGTGACGTCGGTCCGAGGCAGAGCGTCGGTCATGGCGCCGGGTATACTGCCGCTTGCCCCCCTTGACCACCCGCCCCGCAGATCTGCTCGACCTCGGTCAGCGCGAATTCGGTGAGACCCTCGACCTGCAGCGCGAGCTGGTGGCCGCGCGCCAGCGTGGTGAGATCCCCGACACGCTCATCCTGGTGGAGCATCCTCACGTCATCACGCTTGGTCGCGGCACCCACAAAGAGAATCTGCTCAACCTGAGCGACATGCCGGTCTTCGAGATCGAGCGCGGAGGCGACGTCACCTACCACGGCCCCGGTCAGCTGGTCGGCTACCCGATCTTCCTGCTCGAAGGCAAGGAGCGCGATCTACACCTCTATCTGCGCAACCTCGAAGAAGCGATCATCCTCGCGCTCGCGGAGATGGGGCTTGTCAGCGGCCGCCGGCAAGGATGGACAGGCGTCTGGACGACGGCGCCCGAGGCGAAGCTCGCTTCGATAGGCGTGGCGGTGAAAAAGTGGGTCACGCTGCACGGCTTTGCCCTCAACGTCTGCACGGATCTCTCGCGTTTTGCGGCCATCAACCCGTGTGGGCTCGATGCCGCCGTCATGACCTCGGTCGCAGCGGCGCTCGGCCGCGACGTCACCTTGCGCGAAGTGGCGCCCCTGGTCGTAAAACACCTCGGCATTCTCATGGATCGCCGGATCGGGACGAGACGCTGAAACCCACCGTCCCCGACCTGCATCTCACGTTTCGAGGACACACCTTTTCGCCGTGGCAACAACCTGCGTAACCATCTATTCGACGCGGTTCTGCGGCTACTGCCGCGCCGCCGAGGATCTGCTTCGTCGCAGCGGCGTCCCGTTCCTCTCGATCGACGTGACAGGCGACGCCGAGGCGCGTGAGCAGCTTCTCGAGCGGACCAATGGCTACCGAACCGTGCCCGTGATCTTCAACGGCGACACCTTCATCGGCGGCTTCCAGGAGCTGGCGCGGCTCGCCTCCCAGGGGGATCTGCGCGGCCGCCTCTGCGACAGCCAGGCCGCGTAGAGTCCGCATGCACGCGTCGCATTAGACGCTGGTGTGCGCCTGGGAAACGGCGCCAGGTTTCGCGGGCGCCTGGCACTATGTCCGGGCGATGAGCCTTTTCGAGAGCGCCAGGCGCCGAGCTCGCAAGATCTTCCTGGCCGCGATGGCCGCCGGAATCCTTGCGGGATGCAAACCCAAGGTCGGCGATGAGCCTTCGTCGAGCTCCAACAGCGGAGGCGCGACTGGTGGCGCGAGCGGCGGAGCGACTGGGTCGCGCACGGGCGGGGCAGGTCCTGCCGGTGGAAACGGGGCTGGCGGCGGCAGTGGTTCCGGCGGCTCGGCGCCCGGCGGCCTCAGCCAGGGCGGGACGATGGGCGCGATGATGACGGGAGGTACATCACCCCCACCTCCGGATCCCGACGCCACCGCCACCGACTTGCCCGCAGGCGAGACGGCGCGCGAAACCGCATCTGGCACGCCGCCGTCGGGCGGGCCGCTGGTCGTAGCCGCGGCCGGCGATATCGCGGCCGCCATGGACGGCGACGAAAAGACGACCGCGAGCCTGCTTCACAAGGTCAACGGCGAGACCCGGCTCGACGCCATCCTCATGCTCGGCGACGGTGCCTACCGCTTCGCGCGCCTGGCGGAGTATCGCCGGCTTTACGAGCCGACCTGGGGCATCCCCGCTTTCAAAGCGATCACCCACCCGATCCCCGGCAACCACGAGTATCTCGAGAACCCAAGCGGCGGCGGCTACTACGACTACTGGAACGGGGTGGGCGCCATGACGGGCCCGGCGGGCGAACGTGGCAAGGGCTACTACAGCTTCGATCTCGGCGCCTGGCACTTCGTCGCGCTCAACTCGAACGAGGATTGCAGACACGTCCCCTGCGGCGAGGGATCGGCGCAGCTGGCTTGGCTCAAGGCCGACCTCGCCGCCAACAAATCTCTGTGCACGCTGGGCATGGTGCACCACCCGCGCTACCAGAACGGCACCCACCGCGGTGACACCCCTGCGCTGCAAGCCGCATGGGCGGCGATGCACGCCGCGGGCGTCGACATCGTGCTGGCCGCGCACGAGCACAACTACCAGCAGTTCGCCCCGATGGACGCGGCCGGCAAGCTCGACACCGAGCGCGGCATCCGATCCTTCGTTGTCGGCACCGGCGGCGGGCGCGACTTCCGATCCGTGTTCAGCACCGCGCACATGGCCACTGAGGAAAAGCGCATCGTGAACCAGAGCGGGGTCATGTTCCTCAGTCTCGGCGAGCGCGACTACTCCTGGCGCTGGCTACACGTCGACGGACGCGTGGGCGCCAGCGGCAGCGGCACCTGCCACTAGCGGCGTGCACTAGCAGCGCCTCGACTCATCACCAACCCTCGTTGGGATCGCCGACGTCGCCTTCCAGCAGCGCAATGTCAGCCTGGTCCCGCAACGCCTTGCTCCGGCGACGATCGGCCACGTCGCGAGGCTAGCATGCGACATGTCCGCGGTGCTCCAACGCGGGCGCAGCGGGCCGGGACGGCGGGCCTTGACGCTCGCGGTGAGCGTTGTGGCTTTGACATGGCTCCCAAGCGGGGGAACGTGCGACATCGGATCCTCGTTTCCTGCGCCGCAAGTGCCGATGAGATCCTCATGACCTCGGCGATCGGCTCGGCGTCCTCGGCGATGGCGGCTGCGTTTGCGCGCTTCGAGAGATCGGCCGCGCGGGTGGCGGATCCGAACGGCAATTCGGACTTCGTCCATGAGGTGAGCGAGATGGCCGCCGCCAAACACATGCTAGCGGCGAACGTCACGGTCGCCCGCACCGCCGATCAGATGACCGGCGAGCTGTTCAACATCTGGGCCTAGCCGGTCTGGCCTAGCCGCCTCGCGCTCCCGACCGTTGGGCGGGTGCCGATCGACGTCGACCTGGCCGGTGTGACGCCGTCTGGGCTAGGGTGCCGGCCGCATGGCCAGTGTGCCCTCGTCGATCGCGTCCCTCGCCTCGCCCCCCGCGGGCTGGACGGCGAAGCTCTCGCTGGGTTTTGCCAGCCGCCCGGGCGGCAGTTACCTCGCCCGTCGGCGACACGAAGGGCCCCTGGCGGTGCAGCGGGCCTTTTTCCCCGAAGGCCCTGCGGTCGCGCACGTCTACCTGCTGCATCCGCCTGGCGGCCTGGTCGCGGGGGACATTCTCGCGATCGACGTGGCGGTCGACCCGGGGGCTCACGCGTTGATCACCACGCCCGCCGCGGGTAAGGCCTACCGCAGCGGCGGCGAGCGAACGGCGCAGGTCAGCCAGCGGCTGAGCGTCGGCGCGGGCTCGACCCTGGAATGGTTCCCGCAAGAGACCATCGTCTTCGACGGCGCGAGAGTCGATCTCGAGACCACGATCGATCTGGCCGCAGACGCACGCTTCTTCGGCTGGGAGCTGATCTGCTACGGCCGCCCCGCCGCGGGCGAGCGCTTCACGCGCGGCTTCTGTCAGCAGCGACTCATGTTGCGGCGAGAGGGACGGCCGCTGGCCATCGATCGCACGCGCATCGTGGGCGGCGGACCGTTGCTCGACGCACCCTTTGGTCTTGGCGGCCACCCGGTGCAGGGCACGTTCTACATCGCTCCCGCGGGCGAGGCGCTCACCGCAGTGCTGGCCGACGTGCGGGCCGAGATCGCCGAAATGACGGCACCGACCGAGCTTTGCAGCTTGTCCCTGGTGCAAGGCGCTCTCATCGTGCGCACCCTGGGCGCCAGCGCCGAACGCGCCCGCCAGATCTTCGCCCGTGTCTGGACCCGGGTACGACCAATTCTTTGCGGTCGTCAGGCCTGCCCGCCGCGCATCTGGTTGACCTAGAGGGACTGGGTGTGAAAACTGCGGGGCGATCCGCCGGCTGCTCCGGCGCCTGAGATCGATGCGCGCCCGACATCCGCCGGAAACATTCGCGACGGCAACGAACGCGTCCCCTCATAGAAAGACGGCCCATGGACCTTTCACCCCGCGAGAAGGACAAGCTGCTGATCTTCACCGCGGCCCTGCTGGCCGAACGGCGCAAGGCCCGCGGGTGCAAGCTGAACTACCCCGAGGCGGTGGCGTACATCACCGCGGCCATCCTGGAGGGCGCACGTGACGGCCGCACCGTTGCCGATCTGATGAGCTTCGGCGCCACGCTGCTGACCGCCGACGACGTGATGGATGGGATCGCCGAGCTCATCCCCGACGTTCAGGTGGAAGCGACCTTCCCCGACGGCACCAAGCTGGTCACTGTCCACAATCCAATCGCGGCCATCCGGCCGTTCGTCGCGGGCGCCATCGAGCCGGCAGCCGATCCAGAGCCGATCGCGCTGAACGAGGGGCGCACGCGCGTCGCGATCGAAGTCGCCAACACGGGCGATCGCCCGATCCAGGTCGGGTCGCACTATCACTTCGCCGAGACCAACCCCGCGTTGTCGTTCGACCGAGCTGCCGCCCGCGGGCACCGACTCGACATTCCGGCCGGGACAGCCGTCCGGTTCGAGCCGGGTCAAACGCGTCCTGTGACCCTGGTCCCGTTCGCCGGCGATCGCCGGGTGTACGGCTTCCGCGGCGAGGTGATGGGATCGCTCGACGGTGTCGCGACCAAGCCCAAGGCCAAGCCGAAGGCCAAACCCAAGGCGAAGTCCAAGCCGAAGCCCAAGTCATCGTCGAAAGGGGCGCGCCGATGAGCCATCAAGGTCGTCGCACCATCGATCGGCAGGCCTATATCGACATGTACGGGCCGACGGTGGGCGATCGCGTTCGCCTTGGCGACACGGATCTCTACATCGAGGTCGAACAGGACCACGCCATCTACGGCGAAGAGGTGAAGTTCGGCGGCGGCAAGGTCATTCGCGACGGCATGGGGCAGAGCCAGCGCAGCGAGAAGGACGTTGCCGACACGGTGATCACGAACGCCCTCATCCTCGATTACTGGGGCGTGGTAAAGGCCGACGTCGGCCTCAAGAATGGCCGCATCAGCGGCATCGGCAAGGCAGGCAACCCCGACGTTCAACCCGGCGTGACCATCGTCATCGGCCCGGGCACCGAGATCATCGCGGGGGAAGGTCAGATCCTCACCGCCGGCGGGATCGATACCCACATCCATTTCATCTGCCCGCAGCAGATCGAAGACGCCTTGATGTCGGGCGTGACGACGATGATCGGAGGCGGGACCGGCCCGGCCGCCGGCACCAACGCCACCACCTGCACGCCCGGCTCCTGGTATCTCGCGCGCATGTTGCAAGCGGCCGATGCGCTGCCCATGAACCTCGGCTTTCTCGGCAAGGGCAACGCCAGCTTGCCCGGACCTCTCGCCGAACAAATCCGCGCTGGTGCCATTGGCCTCAAGCTGCACGAGGACTGGGGGACGACTCCGGCGGCCATCGACAACTGCCTGACAGTCGCGGAGAAGTTCGACGTCCAGGTCGCGATTCACACCGACACGCTCAACGAATCGGGCTTCGTCGAGGACAGCATCGCGGCGTTCAAAGGACGCGCCATCCACACCTACCACACCGAAGGCGCCGGCGGCGGCCACGCGCCGGACATCATCAAGGTCTGCGGCGAGGCCAACGTGTTGCCCTCGAGCACCAATCCGACGCGGCCATACACCGTCAACACCGTCGACGAACACCTCGACATGCTGATGGTCTGCCACCACCTGGATCCCTCGATCCCCGAGGACGTCGCGTTCGCCGAGTCTCGCATCCGCCGCGAGACCATCGCCGCCGAGGACATCCTGCACGACC
>JANNNO010000049.1:0-10022 GCA_031398585.1 Myxococcales bacterium
CAAGTCGTCTCGGCGGTCGCGGATCGAGATCCAGCGGGCCCGGAGACCCACTTGCTCGAGCAGCTTGCGGCGCGTCTCCTCCTGGCGGCTGGACCTGGCCTTGTCGGTCTGCGCCTCGGCCTCACCAACCGCCATCACCAGGGACAGCGCCACCATGGCCCTCGCCCAGCTCGCAGCGAAGTTGCGCTCACTTCGTGGGCACATGGCAGCTCTCACAGGCGTAGCTCGAGACAGCCGGCGCGCGGCGGGCGTCGTGACAGCCGCCGCAGTAGCGACCTCGATCCATGGCCGCGTGATCGAAGGCGAGCCGCGCCTGCGGAAAGAGGCTCGGGTGGCAGTGAAAGCAGCGCAACGACTCGTGCCCCCGGTGTGAAAACAGCGCGAGCGCCGCGGGAGCGAAGGCACGCGCGTCGGGGGTCCGCGGAATGCGCAAACGCGCCGGAATGGCGACCGCGAGCAGCGATGGGATCGCAATCGTTGCCAAAGCAACCAAGACCATCAATCGCGTCCAGCGACGCGCCGGTGCCTTTTGGACCGCCCCGCTCACGGAGCCCCTCGCGTACCACGCCACAGGACGAGGGCTCCCACCACCACGAGCGGCAGGCCCAGCCCCGCCGACAGCATGAAAGTCCCTGGCGTCCACACCAGCGCCGCGGCGATCTGCAGGCCGAGCCCCAGCAGCACCAACGAAAACCCCCATCGGGTCTGGCGGGTGATCGTCATCGCGCCTCGGCCTGCCAGAAGCGACGATCGGCGACCGCGGCCATGTCGTGACCGACGGTGTGACACTTGAGGCAAGACAGCTCGCCCGAGGCGATCTGCTGACTCACACCCTTGTGCGCCGGCGCCTCGATGAAGCCGCGCGCATCGTCGTGGCAGTGCAGGCAGTTGTCATTGGGGTACGGCTGATAGAGCGCCATCTTCTCGGGCACCTTGCCGAGGTAGTGCACGTACACGTGTTTGAGCCCGTTGAGCTTCGCCTTCACGTCGCCGAAGAGCGCGTAGTCGGTGTGGCACGCGTAACAGGCGTTGTCGCGGGTCACGAGCCGATCTTGAAAGTGCACCGCCGACAGCGCCTTGCGATCGTCGGCAAAGAGGCTCTGGCCATAGGGCTGCATCTCGTGACAGGAAAGACAAAAACGCGTCCGACTCGACTCGGCGACCCCGGCCTTGAAGCTACCCGCAGAGGCGCCCAGCGGGAGCACCGCCGCCCCCAGCAGCAGCACCCGCCGCCCCCAACGTGTGGAGAGCAGCTGGCCCGCGCCGAGCATCAGCAGCGCCACGGCTGCGAGCGCAACGACGAGGACGATGACGGCCGAGGATTCCAGCATGCGCCGTCCAGCCGAGTGCGAGTGCCGTGCCAATCGAACGCCGCGCTCTCGCCGTCGGGAACAGGGCAGTTGCATCGGCGCTACCGGCGGCAATCGCGCAAATCCTGCGCGCGCGCCGCCCAGCCGCGCGTTTCTTGCCGACGACAACCTGAGCTCGGTTCGCCCTTCCGTGGCGCACCGTTTGCAATCCTTCTCGACCATGGCTCCGCTCATCGTTCCGTTCATGCTCGGGCTCATGCTGGCGGCGCCTCTGGTCACGCCTCCTGCCTCGTCACCAAAGGCGCCACCGCCCTGGGATCTCGTCTGGACCATCGATCCGCCAGACGGCTCGCCGACCAAACCTCGCCCCCGCCCGAGCGCAAAGCTGCGTGAGCTCGGCCGATCGCTCTACCTCGACCGCTGTGCGGTCTGCCACGGCGACAAGGGCGACGCCGACTCGGCCCTCGCGCGCCAGCTTCGCCCGACGCCGACTGCCTTCTTCCGCGGGGTCTACAAGCTGCGCTCGACACCCGCGGGCTCTTTGCCCACCGACGGGGATCTATTCCGCACGCTGACCCGAGGGCTACACGGCACGGCCATGAAGCCCTGGCGCCGGCTCAGCGAGCGTGAGCGCTGGGCGCTGGTGGGGCATCTCAAGTCTTTGTCTCCTCGCTTCGCGTCCGAACCGCCGGCGGCCGCCGTCGCCGTCCCGACGCCCCCGCGGCAGATCGCCGACATTCAGGAGCGCGGCGAAGCGCTCTACCTGCGCTACGCCTGCGGCGCTTGCCACGGCACGACCGGCGAGGGCGATGGACCTGCGCACGATCGCTGGCGCGGCACTGGCCGACGCGAGACGCGCGCTCGCGACTTTAGCCGCGGCCGCTTCATCCGCGGCGCCGAGATGGAGGATCTCTACCTCACCTTGAAGGTCGGGATCGAGGGCACGCCGATGATGGCCTACGCGCTACCGGACGAAGAGCTGTGGGCCCTGGCCGCCTACGTGCGCGTGCTCGTACGCGAACGCCCCCTGGAGGACTTCCCACCCGCGGGCACCCAGGCCAGCGACGAACACGCGCCCGGCGCCGGCCTCCCCGATCGGCCCGGCAACTAGCACACGGCCGATATTTCAGAGCGGACTGTTAGCGGTCCCAACGGACGTGGACACCAGGGTACCTCGCGACCAACTCGTCCTTGGACAGCAGCTCGGCGCCGTGCTCAATCGCGGTGGCAACGATGACCCTGTCGATCGGATCGCGATGAATGTCAGGCAGCGCTGCGGACCTCGCCGCGACTGTCGGCGTGAGTGGCAGCAGTCGCAGGCCCGCCTTGTCGAGCGCCTCCTCGAAGAAGGAGTCCACAGTTCCCGGGAGCACGATGCGCCCCTTCTTCGCGAGCCATGCGACTTCCAGGCACGAAACGGATGCGACGGCGACGTCGTCGGCGATGCGAATCCGCTCGACCACCGTATCCGGTAAAGAGGCCGACGCGCCCTGGACCCACCAGAGCCACGTGTGGGTGTCTAGAAGGATCACGAACTGATGGACCAGTCGCTCTCGTCGATTGCGGGGGTAATGATATCGCCCGTGATCTTGAGCCCGGCCAGGGACGCTGGGGGACGCCGCTCTTCTAGGGCCTTGACGCCCTCTTCGAGCACCAGAAAGATGGCTTCGACCTTCGCATGGGGCGGCAGCGCGGGCAGATCTTTCGGCCGCCCCTGCTCGTCCGTCTCGATCCACACCCGATGAGCCCGCATGAACATCAAGGTACCACGCAGGTCGTTGCGACGCGCACCGATGGCCGCAACGGGTGCTCCCCCCTTGGAACGAATCAGCGGTGCCTGGCCGGCCTGGCTGGCAGCGCAACGCTCGGCGCCGCAGGTCGTGCGTTCGTCTCGACAATGCCACCAGGACCGACTGGCCGCCGGGTGAACGTCTTGCCGCGACATCCCGGTCACGCAGAAAGTGCGCGAACCTGGCAGCAACCTGCCTTCGAAGTGGGCCCCGCCTTTGCAACTTGCTCGCACCATGGACAAGGGATTCGTGCTCGTCGTCGACGATGAAGCCAACGCGCGCAACGCGCTGGCCGAGCTGCTGCGCGACGAGGGCTACCGCATCGAGACCGCGGCCGATGGCTTCAAGGCGCTCGGCAAACTCGAGGACTTTCAGCCTGACCTGGTCTTGACCGATCTCAAGATGCCGGGAATGGGCGGCCTCGAGCTGCTCGAGAAGGCACGCGCGGTGGACGACGAGCTCGTCGTCGTGGTCATGACCGCCTTCGGCGACGTGCAGACCGCCGTCGACGCCATGAAGCGAGGTGCAGCCGACTATCTGACCAAGCCAATCAACGTAAGTGAGCTGGTGTTGGTGCTCGATCGTGAAATGGAACGTCGGCGCCTACGGCGGGAATCGGGCGCGCTGCGGGCACGCCTCGCCGAGCGCTACAGCTTCGAGAACATCATCGGCAACGCGCCCGCGATGCAGGACGTGTTCAAGACCGTCGCCCAGGTCGCCGCGTCGCGGGCCAGCGTGCTCATCACCGGCGAATCGGGCACCGGCAAGGAGCTCATCGCCGCCGCCATTCACCAACGCAGCCAGCGGGCCAAGGGCCCGTTCGTCAAACTCCACTGCGCGGCGCTGGCCGAATCGTTGCTGGAGAGCGAGCTGTTTGGCCACGAGCGCGGCGCCTTTACCGGCGCCGTCGGCCGACGCGACGGCCGCTTCCAGCAGGCCGACGGGGGAACGCTGTTCCTCGACGAGATCGGCGAGATCTCGCCCGCAATCCAGGTCAAGCTCCTCCGCTTCCTGCAGGAGCACGAGTTCGAGCGCGTGGGTGGCAACGAGACCCTGCAGGTGAACGTGCGGGTGCTGGCCGCGACGAACCGGGATCTCAAGGCCGAGGTCGAGCGCGGCCGCTTTCGCGAGGATCTGTACTATCGACTCAACGTCATCACCCTGGCAATGCCGGCGCTGCGCGAGCGGCCATCGGACGTGCCTCTGCTGGCCTCGCACTTCCTACAAAAATATGCCGCCGAGAACGGCAAGGTGGTCAGCGGGTTCACAGATGAGACCTTGGCGCGCCTCTCGGGCTACGGGTGGCCCGGAAACGTGCGCGAGCTGGAGAACACGATCGAGCGAGCCGTTGTCCTGTGCAACGGTGAGCGCATAACCGCCGCCGAGCTCCCCCCTCACGTGCACGCGCCCGTGGGACCCGGCGGCATCCAGATCCCGGGCTCGACCCTCGAGAAGATCGAGCGGTACACGATCACCAAGACTCTGGAGGCCGCGGGCGGCTCGACCAGCAAGGCTGCCGAGGTCCTCGGGATCAGCGTGCGCAAGATTCAGTACAAGCTGCACGAGTATCAGGTCGCGCCGAAGTCCGCCATCGAGGAGGTCCGCGGCTAACTAGCTTCCGCTTGCGGGCGGATTCGTTGGCAGCGAGATCGTAAAGCAGGTGTCGCCGGGTCGCGAGCGCACCCGCACGGTGCCGCCGTGATCACTCACGATCCGGTGCACGATGGCCAGCCCCAATCCGGTGCCCTTCGGCTTGGTGGTGAAGAAGGCATCAAAGACTGGGATCTCGTCACCAAAGCCGTGTCCCGTGTCCGCGACGTCGATCTCGACCGCCGGCTCACCCTTGGCACGTCGGAGACGAAGACCGAGCTCACCGCCGCTCGGCATGGCGTCGATCGCGTTGTGCACGAGATTCTGCAGGACCTGTCGCAGGTGTTCAGGATCGACTTGAATATCGGGCAGATCCGCCTCGGACCCGAACGAGAGCGCGATGCCGTTCTTCTCGGCCTCGGGTGTGAACTGCGTGAGCACGCTTTGACAGATCTCAGCCAGTGCCGCTTTCCTCAGCGTCAACGGCCGGGGATGGACGAAGGCCAGAAAGTCCGTCACCAAGCGCTCGAGCCGACCGATCTCGGCGTCGATCAGCGCCAGGACTGGCTCGGCCGACTCCTTGCCAAAATCGTCGCGGTCGAGGCGCCGCCGCAAAACCTGCAGCTGAAGCGCCGCCGAGTTGAGGGGATTGCGCACCTCGTGAGCGAGGCCCGCGGCCAATGTGCCCACCGCCGCCAACCGTTCGGCGCGCAGCGTCCGCCGCAGCATCTCTTCCTCGCCCGTGACGTCGGTCCCGACCGCGTAGGTCACGTTGGCCGTCGGGGCGGGTGTGCTCGCGGAGGCGCGCGTCCAGCGCACCAGCAACTCCCGGCCGCCCTTGACCGCCAGGGGGCGGACGCCGCCGCCTCCGATGAGCGCCCCCCCCGGTGCGCCCAGCATCTCCTGCCGACCGAAGCGGGTGGCGATCTCCAGCTGGCGATTCCAGAAGGCAATCCGCCCCTCGGGATCCAGCGCCAACACGAACACGGGCACCGACTCGATCAGATCTCGATAGCGGTGTTCCTCACGCAACTCCGTCTCGAGTCGCTCGGCATGACGAGCCTTGGCCACCAGATCGTCGCGATAGGTCTCGAGCATGATGGCCACGTCGATGTCCGTTATCTGGTGGAGAGCCGCTGTCGTGCGCGCGAGCGCGGCGGGATCCGGCAGCAGATGGCGCTGGATGACCGCGGCCAACTGCACGCGAATCCGGTTCATTGCCGTGAACATGTAGACCTGTGGCAGATCGATCTGAACGTGCATCCGCCCGATCCGCGCACGCCGAGCCGCATAGGCCTCGTCATGGGGCCCCAAGAACAGGTCTTCCATCCAACGTCGCAACGTCTGCTTGAGTCGGGCGACCTGCTCCGCTCCCCCCGTCAGGACGCGCCTTGCGCCCGCGTGGACATCGATGGTGGCGTAAAAGTCGTCCACGATGGCCGCGAAGTGCGGCTCTACCATCGGGTAGACAGCGCGCAGGGCCGCGGTCGATTCGTCCGTGAAGCCCACGTAGCGCTTCAGATCATCCAGATACCCTTTGTCGACCACGAAGCCCATTTGTACCATTGGCCAGGCTCGCCGCCGACTCCGGCCTCATGCCGGCACTCTGGCGACGGTGGGCCCGATCAGGTGTGCCCTTCGCGGGTCGGCACCACGACGACCGGGGTGTCGGCTTGCCGCAGGACGGTCTCTGCCACCGATCCGACCACGGCTCGCTTGATGCCCGTATGACCGTGGGACGACATCACGATGAGGTCGACGCCCAGGCGTCGCGCCACTTGAAGGATGCCTTCGGCTGCGTCCTGGGCGGCGAACACCAAGGTGTGCGTGACCTGTCCAGAGGCCCACGTCTGTTGCGGAATGTATTCGGCCAGATCCTTTTCGAGATCGGCCTTCACTTCCGGCGCCAGGCCGTCAGCGCCCACCTCGGCGATGTGCGCGATGATGATCTTGCCGCCCCGGCGCACGAGGCGATAGGCCTGCGGAAGCGCCTGGCTCGCCATCGGTGAGAAGTCGAACGGCACCAGCGCGCTGCGCACCGCTGGCAGCGCGCTGCCGAGGGCATGCTCGACCGGGTCGGGCGCGGGCACACACAGCACAGGAAGATCGGACGACCTCAACGTGGCCATCGCCGTGGATCCCGGCCCGGCGCGGCTCACACCCACCACGATGACATCGGACTTGTGAGCGTGGGCCTCCTTGAGCAGCGGCTCTGGTTCGTCCCCCCACATCGGGCGCAGTCGAATGCGCGCCTCGCGCCCCGGAGATTCGAAGACGTGGCCGACACGCGCCCGGACCTCACGACCAAGGACCGCATCGACCAGCTCGTCCGGGGCGTCCTTGGCACGCCAATCGAGCCCCAGACGGTCATGCTCACGGGGCGGCCAGTAGAGGTGCACGAGGTCGAGATCGCAGGGCACCGCTCGTGTGAGCATGCGGAGCGTTTCGGCCACCGCCTCGGTCGCCAGCGACGCGTCCACGCCGGCCGTGATTCGTAGGGGTCGCTTTCCCGGCGACCATTCACGCAGGCTGCTCGGCGTCTCGGGCACGACCAGAACCGGACAGCGGGCGCGACCGATGGTCCGTTCCGCCACGCTTCCCAGGAACCGATTGATACCTTTGCGGCCATGCGTTCCGAGGACCAGGAGGCGCGGCGACGTACTCGTCGTCTCGGCCAAGAGCACATCGTCGACGACGCCCAGCTCGACCTTCCCCACGATCTCGACGCCGCGGCCGGAGAGAGAATCGACGACGCGAGCGAGCTCCTTCTCGGCGGCGTCGCGCAGCGTGCCCATCAGCTTGGTCGACTCCTCGGGCGAAGAGAGCGCCGGCACGTGCACCACGTGTACGACTCGCAGTCCTTCACCGATGGCCCTGGCCATGGCGACGGCAAGGTGTGCCGCCTGATTGGCTGCCGGTGAAAAGTCCGTTGCATAGAGAACTCCGAATTTTGCCTGCAGCCCCACGACGAACTCCTTGGCGATCACGATCTCCATCGCATGTCTCCGACTTCAAGCAGCAACGGGACGATCCACCCGCACCGACCCGCTTCGCTCCCTGGCGATGGGCGTTTGCGCGGGAGCGGTTTGCCGGCCAGCGGCCTGAACCCAACTCGAGCGCGGCGCCGGCCCCAGTCCGGCAAAGAGCAGACAGAGCCCCACCACCGCGTGGTTCGCCGCCAGACCAATGCCATCGTGAAAGGCGAAGCTCGAAAGGCCGAGCAGCAGCCCGGACCAGGCGATCGCCCGACGAGCAGGTGCCCAGACGATACCCATCGGCGACAGCGCCAAGGTGAGCAAGCCGACCGCAGCGGCCAAGATGGCGTTGGCCGGGCGGTAGTCCCAGATCGCCGGCGACAAGAGTAGCCAGGTGCTGGCAAGCGCGCTGAGAGTCATGAAACGCATGAGGTGATCTCCCTTCTGCCTTGGCTCTCAGCAAGGGCCGGGCCGACGTCCAAGGTCGGCCGCTCCCGCGATCGGCAAGGAGCCGAACGCGCAAAGCCTGCGCGAGCGGCGGGCGGCGCGCGCATCCGCTTCGCGCTGGGCGAGCGACGCCGTCAACCCCGCGTTGCCCTGGCGCCTTTGTCGCTCGATGTGCGCTATGGGGGCGAGGTGGGCGGGTTCACCCGCGAGCTGGCGGCCCTCACATTCCGAGACTGAGGATGGCGCCGAAGGCCACCAGGCCCAGCACCATGACCGCGAAACCACGCCGCAAGATCCGCTGCGGGATCCGATCCGCGAAGGCGCTGCCGACGAGACCGCCGAACGCGCACGCAAGCGCGATGGGGGCGAGTTGGCCCCAGTCCGGTGCGGCCTGGGCGAGGTGACCGGTGAACCCCGCCAGCGAGTTGAGCGCGATGACGAGCAGGGACGTGGCCGCAGCGGATCGGGTGGGTAGGCCAGCTAAGAGCGTGAGCGCAGGGACGATGAGAAAGCCACCGCCCACACCCACGAGGCCAGTCACCGCGCCGACGGCCAGGCCCTGCAGCGCAAGTCGTGCGCCTCTGGATCGAGGCCCACCAGGGTGCGGCGCCAAGGCGTCGCCATCACAGCGGCGACAGCGATAGAGCGCGATGGCGGTCAGGGCCATCATCACCCCGAAGGCCGCGAGCAGCACGCCTTCGGGTATCCGCGCAGACAGCCGAGCGCCGACGTGCGCCCCCACCACGCCAGCGCCGCCAAAGAGCGCCCCCGCCTTCCACCGAACTCGACCCGCAAGCGCGTGGGGTACCAACGCCGCGAGCGAGGCCACGCCCACGACCACCAAAGACGCGGCGATCGCCGATCGAGTCGCCAGGCCGGCGTAGATGAGCAGCGGGACCATCAAGATCGAGCCGCCACCCCCCATCAGGCCGAGCAAGACACCGACCAGGCCCGCCAGGGGCAGAATCATGGACATGACGAACCCCGAACCGCGCCACTGGGGACGATGCCCTTGCGACGAATGGACCAGGCGTGAACAGCCATGCCCGCGACCATGGCGGCGACGAACACGAGGGACGGCAGCGCGCCCGCGGCGGCCAGGGTGAGCGCCGGCGCAGGACACAGGCCAGTGGCACCCCAGCCAACTCCGAACAGGACGGCGCCCAGCACCAGGCGGCGATCGGGACGCAGGGGCTGCGAAGGCGATCGCGTGGCCTGGGCCCGGTCGAGCACGCGATAACCGACGCCGAACACGAGGGTGGCCGACGCGAGGACGAGCAGAGCGGTCGCATCCCAATTGCCGAAGAAGTCGAGAAAGCCGATCACCTTGGCCGCGTCGGTCAGGCCGGCTATGCCGAGCCCGAGCGCCACGAGAAGGCCTCCGCCGCCCGCCAGCAGAGCCTCCCGACGGGCCCGCTTCACAGCCGCCCTCCATAGACCTGGTTGACCACGAAGACCGTGGCGGCACCGCTGACGACAAAGACAATCGTCGCCACGATGGATCGAAGCGAAAGGCGCCCCAGCCCACAGACCCCGTGGCCGCTGGTACAGCCGTTGGCCAACCTGGTCCCGTACCCGACCAGGAGCCCACCCAGGACCAGCACCGGCCACGAGCGCTCGGGGCGAAAGGCCACCGCCTGCGGGAGCAGGACCGCGAGCGCCGCCCCGCCTACACCGAGGCCGATCACGAAGGCGACACGCCACCCGCGATCACCTCCACGCGGCGACAGGAGGCCGCCCACGACGCCACTGACGCCCACCACGCGGCGACTGGCCAGAAAGACGAGGACCAGTCCCAGGCCGAGCATGACCCCACCGACGAGCGCCGCCACCGGATCGAAGGCCGTCATGTGCGCGCCTCCTCGAGCCCACAGGCTCGATTGGAGGGCACCGCCTCCATCATCCGCCCG
>JANNNO010000078.1:0-16705 GCA_031398585.1 Myxococcales bacterium
GCACGCGCTCGCCCGCGTCCTTGCCGACGACGGGGTGGGGTGCCAGGAGCTTGCGGTCTCGCACGCGTTTCATTCACCCTTGATGGTGCCGATGGTCGAGGCGTTCGCCCGCTTCGTCGCGACCCGGCCAACTTGCCCGCCCCAGATCCCCTTCGTCTCCAACCTGACGGGTGAACTGTGGCCGGCGCACGGGAGCCCCGACGCGGCCTATTGGGCCAGCCACATCAGAGCTCCGGTGCAATTCCAGCAGGGACTCAGCTCCCTCACCGGGCAGGGCTTCAGCGTGTTCCTCGAGATCGGACCCGGAGCGGTCCTCTCCAAGCTGGGTCAGCGCATCTCGCCGGCCTCGACGTTCGTGGCGTCCCTCGAACGGAACCAGGACGATCTTCTCAGCGCATACAAGGCAGCGGCACGCCTCATGATCTCGGGCGTCTCGATCGACCACGAGCGCCTTCACCGTCCACATCGGTTCGTCGACCTGCCGAGTTACCCCTTTGACCGCGCTCGCCACTGGCCTGGCATCGGGTCGGTGCCCCGGGAGAGCCGCGATCCGACCGAGCTCGTCCCCGTCTTGCAGAAGATCCTGGCGACCGTGATGCCGAGCGAGACTCCGATCGATCCCGCGCGGGGCCTGTTCGAGCAGGGGCTGACATCGCTGCAGGCCATGGCGTTCCAGGGCCTCCTGGCGCGACAGTTCGGGCCTACCCATCTGCCACCGACGATCGTCTTCGAGCGGCCCACATTGACGGCCCTGGCGGAGTTCCTCGGCCAGCGATCACAAGAGATCAGGTCGCAGCCCACCCAGCCGGGCCCCGCCCCGGGCCAGGGGATCGTCGCGGTGGTCGGCATCGGTCTGCGTTTGCCCGGCGACGTGGACGATGTGGCGGCCTTCTGGCGAACCCTGCGTGATGGGGTGGATGCGACCTCGGAGGTCCCGCTCGATCGGTTCGACATCGACGCGTGGTACGACCCCACCTCGGGACGCAAGGGCCGCATTTGCACGCGCCGGGGAGCCTTTTTGCGTTCGATTGACGGGTTCGACGCCGACTTTTTTGGCATCTCCCCGCGCGAAGCGGCCGCCATGGATCCGCAGCAGCGACTGCTGCTGGAGGTCGCATGGGAAGCGCTCGAGGACGGCGGGCAGGACGTTTCTCGCTGCCGGGGTCGACCGGTCGGGATCTTCATCGGCGCCTCCAGCAACGACTACCAGAGGATCTGCCTCGCGTCCGGACCGGACGCGCTCGACGCGCACGTCGGGTTCGGCAACTTGGCCAGCGGCGCGGCGGGGCGAATTTCGTATCACCTCGGTGCCCGCGGTCCCAGCATCGTCGTCGACACCGCCTGCTCGTCATCCCTCGTGGCTGTTGCTCTCGCCTGTCAAAGCCTGCGGCGGGGCGAGTCGGAGATGGCCGTTGCCGGAGGCGTCAGCCTCATCCTCGCCCCCGAAGCAAGCGCCATCCTTTCCCATGCCCAAGCGCTGTCGGCTGACGGTCGATGCCGCACCTTCGATGCGGCTGCTTCGGGATACGGACGCGGCGAAGGCTGTGCGCTCGTCGTGCTCAAGCGGCTGGAGGACGCCCTGCGAGAGGGAGATCGGATCCTGGCCGAGATCCCCGGCTGTGCCGTCAACCACGCCGGCCCCGCGGGAGGGTTCACCGTCCCCGACGCGAGCGCTCAGAGCGAGGTGATTCGCGCGGCGTTGCGCGACGCCGGCGTCGAGCCGAGCGAAGTCGACTACGTCGAGGCCCACGGCACCGGGACCCCACTTGGTGATCCGATCGAGGTGCGGGGCTTGACCGCTGTGTTCGGTGGCGATCGGGATCGCGTCCTTCCCTTGGCGCTCGGATCAGTGAAGACGAATCTGGCGCATCTGGAAGCGGCCGCCGGGGTCGTTGGCCTGGTCAAGACCATCATCGCGATGGAGGCCGGCGAGTTGCCTCCGGTCCTGCACTTGGGGGCGCTCAACCCGCGCATCGACCTTGGCGAGATCCCCGCGACGGTGCCAGTCACCTTGCAACCGTGGCCCGGATCGCTTTCGGGGTCGGCAAAGACTCGCGTCGCTGGTGTCAGCTCGTTCGGAATCACCGGCTCGAACGCCCATGTGATCGTGCGCGCGCCCGCCGCGAGCATTCATCCAGCGGCCGACCAGCCAAAGAGCGCCCTGTTCCTTTTGCCGATCTCAGCGCGAAGTCGGTCGGCCCTGGTGCAGCTGGCTGATCGCTGGCGCGAACGTTTGGTCAGCATCGCTGAGAGTGACCTTGCGGGGCTCTGTTTCTCCGCCCAGAGCGGACGCACGCACCACGCGATGCGGGCCGCCGTCGTTGGCCGCGATCTCGCCGAGATCGACGCCGGATTGGCCCAGGTGGTGGCCCGCGAGGGCGCGCCTGGAACGGTTGTCCTTCCCGCCTGCGCGCAAGACATCCTGGCAGCGCCCATCGTCCAGGTCGCGGGCCGATACCTCAGCGGCGAAACCATCGACTGGAAGCGTGACCTGGGGACCATCGGCCGCTTGGCAGCGATCCCCAAGTACCCGTGCCAACGTCGCCGGTTCTGGATCAACAGCCCGGACCTCGTACCCGGCGGGCTTGCGCCGGCGGTCCGCCGCGCACCCGCGATCGACCAGGCGCCCGCGCCGGTGCTCGCTTCCGGTCTCGAGTCACACGTGCGGCGCATTTTGCGGATCCCGGCGACCGACGCCCTCGATCTCGATCGGGGGCTCTTCGAACTTGGCTTTGATTCGATCCTCGCGACCGAACTTCGCGCGCTGCTCGATCGCCAGTTCGGTCTTGCCATCCCCATCGAACAGCTCAGCTCGGCCACTGTTCGCACTCTGCGTGAACTGATCGGGCGCAAGCCGTCTTCGCAGCCGCCGGACACCGATCGCGGCGCACACGGATCGCTGTGGCGCTTGCGCAAGGGCGGAGGCAGGCTTGGTTCGAGACTCTTCTGCCTGCCCTATGCCGCAGGCAGTGCGATGTCTTACGACCGCTGGCTGCCGCTGCTGCCCCCTTCGTTCGAACTCCAGACCCTGGCGCTGGACGAGCGCGACGCCGGCGGCGCGGCTTCGGGTCGAGAATCGTTCGGGTCCCTCACCGACCGGGTGGCCGAAGGTTTGCTCGCGGAGGATCGACCGTTCGCCCTCTTTGGCCACAGCCTCGGAGGCCTTCTGGCCTATGAGCTTGCCCGCGCCCTCGAGGATCGAGGCGCAAACCTCTCGCATGTCTTCGTTTCCGGGACGAGCCCTCCTGGCGATCGAGCCCGCGACTGGCCTGACTTCAGCGATGGCGAGGACGGCAGTTTGGCCGCCTTGCCTGACCTGCCCGAGGCAATCCGCAGCGATGAAGCGGCTGCCCGGCGCGTGCGTGAGCGCCTGACGGAAGACCTGGCGCTTCTGCGTTCCCATCGACCGCGGGTGGGTGCGGCGCTGCGGACCAAGTTGACTGTTTTCGCCGGACTCAGCGATCCCCTGTCACCCGCTGCGCAGATGCCGGCCTGGCGAGCTCACACCACGACCTTGGACGCGATCCACTTGTTCGCGGGTGGTCACTTTTTCATCCACGAACACCACCACAAGCTGGTGCAGGCAATCGTCGGCGCCTTGTCTGAAACCCCCTCACTCACTGGAGGATACGTATGACGAACATCAACCCGCTGGTCGGAACGTGGTCGCTGGTGTCCTGCGATGTGACGGACGCCAAAGGGACGAAACACCATCCGATTGGTCACGATCCGGTGGGCTATCTCATCTACACCGCCGAGGGGCGGGTCACGGTCAACTTGATGTCGCGCGAACGGCCCAAATTCGTCAGCGCTGATCCCACGGCGGCGTCCCCAGTCGAAGCGCAGGCCGCCGCCCGCTCCTACATGGGTTACGCGGGCCGGTACGAGCTCGAGCAAGATCGGGTCATCCACCACGTAGAGGTGGCATTTTTTCCCAACTACGTCGGGCACACGCTCGAACGTCGCTGGTCAGTCGATGGCGGTACGCTCCTGCTCACCGGAACCGCGACCGAGGCACTGGGGCAGGCTGTGGTTCCTCGGTTGGTTTGGCGCAGGCTCTGAGCACGATCCCGGTTCCACGGCGGTTGTGACCTTCGGGTCGCGGTCCGGGTAAATCTTGCCGTCCGCCTGTGACCTTCACCTCTCACTCCTGGTGCGCAGCGCGCGCGTCCGGCGGTTTTCGCGCAGGCACGGTGGTTGCGTGGCTGCTGGGCAATGCACGGCAAGCCCATTGCGATCATCGGCATCGGTTGCCGCTTTCCCGGCGGCGCGCACGATCCCGACAGCTACTGGCGGTTCCTCGCCGCACGCGGAGACGGCGTGGTCGACGTGCCCGCCGACCGTTACGCCGCCGATCTCTTCTACGATGCCGACTTCGACGCCCCCGGGCGAACGTACGCGCGCCGGGCCGCGTTTCTGCAGCAGGATCTCTTCACCTTCGATCCGGCTCCCTTCGGCATCTCGCCGCGCGAAGCCGAACGCATGGATCCGCAACAACGCCTGCTGCTGGAAGTGACGTGGGAGGCGCTGGAGGACGCGGGACTCCCCCCCGCCCGGACCGCGGGCACTGCCATGGGGGTATTCGTCGGCGGTTTCACCCTCGATGCCAAGCTCATCGCTACCGCCGAGGACAATCGTCACCTCATCGACGCGCACACGGCGGCGGGCATGACCATGACAGTGCTCTCGAGCCGACTGGCTTACACCTTCGATTGGCGCGGTCCCTGCCTCACCGTAGACACCGCGTGCTCTTCATCATTGGTCGCCGCGCATCTGGCTTGCCAGGCCCTCGCGGAGGGCAGCTGCGACAGTGCCATCGTCGCCGGCGTCAACGCGATCCTTTCCCCGAGTTACGGCATCGTCATGTCGAAAGGCCGGTTCCTCTCGCCTGACGGCCGATCGAAGGCGTTCGACGCCGCGGCCGACGGCTACGGCCGCGGGGAAGGGGCCGGGGCCGTCCTGCTCAAGCCGCTTGACCGCGCCGGGGCCGACGGCGATCGCATCTACGCCGTGATTCTCGGAAGTGCCGTCAATCAGGACGGACGCACCGACGGCATGCCCATGCCCAGTGAGGGGGCACAGGTCGCGCTCATCCAGCGGGCGATGGCGTGTGCGGGCGTGGATCCGCATCAAGTCGGCTTTGTCGAAGCGCACGGCACGGGAACCCGCGCCGGGGATCCGGTGGAAGCGCGCGCTCTCGGCAAGACCTACGGCGCCGGACGTTTGCCCGACCGGTCGTGTCTCATCGGCTCGGTGAAGACCAACATTGGCCACCTCGAGGCGGCCGCCGGCGTGGCGGGGTTGATCAAAACAGCGCTTTCGCTGCATCGGCGGCAAATTGCGCCCCAGCGCGCACTCGAGATCCCCAACCCGGAGATCCCGTTTGCAGATCTTGGGCTGCGGATCCCACTGTCGATTGAGCCCTGGCCGGAGCAAGCCGGTCTCGTCGCGGCGGTCAACTCCTTCGGCTATGGCGGCACGAATGCCCACGTCATCCTCGGCGGCGCTCCTGCGCAAACAGGGAGCCGCCAAACTGCGCCGGCCAGCCGCGAAGACGAACCCGGCGCCGTGTCGGATCGCCCCGCGATCGTGCCGCTGTCGGCGCACACGCCTGCCGCGCTGACAGCGGCCGCGCTCGCCCTTTCCGAGCGGCTCGAGACCGAGGCGCCGGCGGCGGTGGATGTGGTCCACACGCTGGCCAGGCAGCGCGAGCACCATCCGTTCCGCGCCGCGGTTGTGGCCCGCTCCCTGCCCGAGATGACCGCCGGCCTCCGCGCGATCGCCGGCACGACGACGCAGTCGACACCCACGATTGCGGGCATGGGGGCCGCGTTTCTCGGCAAACACGCGGTTCGCAGCCCGGCCAAGCTGGTCTTCGTCTTCACGGGTATGGGACCGCAATGGTGGGGCATGGGGCGCGAGCTCTACGCTTCGGAGCCGGTCTTCCGTCGTGCGCTCGAGGAAGCCGACGGCTTTTTTCGCGCCGCTGCCGGCTGGTCGATCCTGGCCGAGATGCTGGCGGACGAAAACGCGTCGCGGATGATCCGCAACGACATCGCACAGCCGGCCAACTTCGTCCTGCAGGTCGGACTCGCCCGGCTCTTCGAGGAACTTGGCGTCCGCCCCGACGCCGTCCTCGGCCACAGCGTCGGCGAAGTGGCCGCGGCCTGGTACGCGGGCACCCTCTCTCTCGCAGAGGCGGTCGAGCTCGCGTATCACCGCAGCCGGCTCCAGCAGCGGTTGGCCCAGCAGGGGACCATGCTGGCTGTCGGACTCAGCGAGACCGAAGCGCGCAAGCGGTTGCACCCGCGGACGTGCATCGCGGCGATCAACGGCCCACGCGCGGTGACGCTCGCCGGACCGCGTGCTGCCCTCACGCCCATCGCGGAGGCGCTCGAGCGGGAGGGCGTGTTCAATCGATTCGTCCCGGTCGAAGTCGCCTATCACAGTGTTCAGATGGACGGCATCGAGCAAGATCTGCGCGCCAGCCTGACCTTCCTCGATCGCCGGGCGGTGGCACCTCGATTGCCCTGTTATTCGACGATGACGGGCGGCCGCTTCGAGGCCGCGCACAACGGCGAATACTGGTGGCGAAACGCGCGACAGCCCGTGCTTCTTGCCCAGGCGCTGCAAGCGGCGATCAGCGATGGTCACACGTTGTTCCTCGAGATCGGCCCCCATCCCGTGCTCGCAAGCGCCATCCAGGACGGGCTTGCCGCGCAGAGAGCCGTCGGTGCCAGCGTGGCCGGCCTGCGCCGGCGGGATCCCGAGCGGGCGCGGGTGCTGGGTGCAGTGGCGGAGCTTTATGTCGGCGGGGCCGAACTCGCATGGGATCGCCTCGCGGCGCCCGGATCGCTCGTGGATCTGCCGCGCTACCCGTGGCAGCGCGAGCGGCTCTGGCGCGAATCCGACAGCTCACGCGAAGGGCGGCTCGGCCGTCCGGGCGCCCACCCCTTGCTCGAACGTCGGCTGCCCGCCCCGACGCCCGTGTTCACAGCAGAGCTCGCGGCACCCCGGCTTCGCTATCTCCGCGATCACGTGGTGGCTGGCGCGGCCGTCTTTCCCGGCGCCGGTTACGTCGAGGCCGCTCTCGCCGCGGCGGGTGAGATGGGACTGGGAGATGAGATCGTGCTCGATCGGATCGAGCTGTTGCGTCCGCTCTTGCTCGAGGGAGCCATCACTTTGCGCACCGAAATCGGCAGCGACAAGGAGCACTTCCAGATCCATTCCCGCGTGAACGACGGCCCCTGGGTGCTTCACGCCGCAGGGCGGATCGCGCAGGACGCCCGCTTCCGAGCCCCCGAACGGATCGATCGCGCGGCCCTGGAAAAGCGCCTTGGGCGGATCTCTTCGCCAGCGACCCTCTACGCGGGCCTGGCTGCACGCGGGCTGGCCTATGGACCAGCGTTTCGGGCGGTCCAGAGCCTGCGCAGCGGGCCGGACGAGGTGCTGGCCGAGATCCAGGTCCCGGAGGCCACGACGGCTGGGCACGTCCTGCACCCGGCTGTGCTCGATGCCGCCTTTCAAGCGTTGTTGGGCGGATCGCTGGATGGCGAAAAGATCCCGATGATGCCGGTGTTCATCGAACGGCTGCGGGTGATCGCGCCAGCTGGCGGACGCCTGTACTGCCACGGCCAGACCCGGAACGAATCGGACGGCCTGTGGGCCAATCTGGCGATCTTCAACGATCGGGGCGAGGTACTGGTCGAGCTGCGCGGCCTCCGCTGTCAACCGGTGGCTGGCGAAGTCGCTCGCCGGGCCGCCGAAAGTGATCGCTGGACGCACGTCCACCGCTTCATTGAAAAGCCGGCCGAGCCGCGCGTAGTCGCCGGGCAGACCTGGCTCTTGTGCGGATCCGACCGCGCCCTCGCTTCCGCGCTGGGCGACAGGCTCGCGTCCGAGGGGCTGCATATCGTGCAAGGAGATGTTCACGTCAGCGAGAGATTCGCAGCCGATCATGCAATCTGGATCGGGCCGACGACCTTGACAGTGGACGATGTCGCGGGAACCTGCGCGGAGCTGGCGGCTCTGGCCGTGCGCCTTGCATCGCAAGAACCGCCGCCACGCCTCACCTTGATCACGCGTGCCGCCATGTGTGCGGCGCCCAGTGATCGGGTCGATATGGCCCAGGCAGCGCTCGTCGGACTGGGTCGTGTGATTATGACCGAACAGCCTTCCCTCCGTTGCCGTCTCGTCGATCTGGCGGCCGACGTGCAGCCAGCGGATCTCGGCTCCTTGGTCGCGGCCCTGACCGCTGCCGACACCGAGGAGGAGGTGGCTCTGCGGGGAGGTCGCCGTCTGACTCTGCGTCTCGAACGAGGCTCCGCGAACCTCGAGCTGGATGCCCGCACGGCAGTCGTCTCGGTCGCCGAGCGCCCGGTCTGCCTCGGCGTCGATCGGCCCGGCCGACTCGACAGTCTCGGTTTTCGGCCCTGCACCCGCCGCAGGCCCGGACCGGGGGAGGTCGAGATCGAGGTGGAGGCGGTGGGCCTCAACTTCAAGGACGTGATGAAGGCCATGGGGATGCTCTCACGCGTGGCGCTCGACCGCGCCTACCTCGGTGGTGAGCTCGGCATGGAGGCGGCCGGCCGGATCGTGGCGGTGGGAACCGGTGTGCACCATTTGGCCGTCGGCACGGCGGTCCACGCGTATGTGGGCGGCAGCCTGCGGTCGCATGTAACGGTGGGTGCCAACTTCGTGGTCCCGCGCCTGGCCGGGCACGGGCCGCTCGAGGCGGCGAGCTACTTCGTCTTCATGACCGCGTGGCATGCACTCCGCGACGTGGCGCGGTTGCAGTCCGGTGAGCGTGTCCTCATCCACTCGGCGGCCGGTGGCGTCGGCCTAGCCGCGGTCCAGATCGCCCGCGCCGGGGGAGCGGAGATCTTCGCGACGGCAGGAACCGAGAAGAAGCGCGCGTATCTGCGTGACCTTGGGATTCGGGAGGTGTTCGATTCACGCACGCTCGATTTTGCGCGCGAGATACGCAGCCGGGTCGGCGAGTCCGGCATCGATGTGGTGTTGAATGCGCTGTCCGGCACGCGGCTGCGCGAAAGTCTGGCGCTGCTTGGGCCGGGCGGCCGATTCATTGAATTGGGCAAGCAGGACATCACGGAAAACCGCGCCCTCGACCTGCTGCCGTTCAATGCGTGCCTGACCTTCGCTGCTGTCGACCTCGACCGCATGGCCAGCCTTCGTCCCGAGTATTTTCCGCCGCTGGCTGCAGCAGTTCTCGCGGCGTTCGCGCGCGGTGAGCTTGCGCCTTTGCCCAGCCAGATCTTCTCCGCCGAGCGCTCCACCGAGGCGTTTCGCGCGCTCGCCAGCGGGGACGCCATCGGCAAGGTGGTCGTCGACTGGCGAAACGCGTCCGTTCCTTGTGCGATGGCGGGTGCGGACGAGGCCCGGGTTCGATCCGACCGGACCTATCTCGTGACCGGCGGTCTTGGCGGTTTCGGTCTCGAGACCGCCGCCTGGCTGGTCGAGGGCGGGGCGCGATCCCTTGTGCTGGCGAGCCGTCGGGGCGCTCCCGCCGCCCTGGACGCCCCTCGCATCCAGCAGATGCGCGCTCGGGGCGCGCGGGTCGAGCTGCGCCGGCTCGATGTCGCGAACGCCGCGCATGTGGAAGAGCTCATCGGTGAGATCGAAAGGTCCTTGCCGCCCCTCGCCGGAGTGTTTCACGCGGCCATGGTCCTCGACGATCGGCCGTTGCACGAGCTCGATCAGCCATCGCTCGATCGGGTCTTCGGGCCGAAGCTGCTCGGCGCGCACCACCTCGATCGGGCCACGCGGGGACTGTCTCTCGAACATTTCGTCCTCTACTCGTCCGTGGCGTCGTTGATCGGCAACCCGGGCCAGGCGGCCTACGCCGCCGCAAACGCCGCTCTCGACGGGCTCTGTGAGCGACGCCGAGCCGAGGGCCTGCCGGCGCTCAGCGTAAGCTGGGGCGCGATCGGGCAAGTGGGTGTGGCCGCGCGCGATCCATCCATCGCCGCGCACCTCGAGCGCCTCGGTCTGCGGCCACTCGAACCCGGGCGGGCCCTGACTGCGCTGCAAAAGGCGCTCATTTCGGGCGCTGCCCGCGTCGGGATCATCGACATCGATTGGACGACGTGGGTGCGCGCCAACCGCGCCACGGCATGGAATCGCCTCACGGGGCTCGTGCAAGCGGGGGAGGCCGCAGACGGATCGCGGCTCGAACAGCTGCTGGCCGGCGCCGCCTCCGAAGACCGCGCAACGGTCCTCGGACAGCGGCTGCGCGAGGCCGCGGCGCGCGTGCTGCGCATCGAGCCTGGCCAGCTCGAGAGCGCCCGTCCTCTGCGCGACTACGGCCTCGACTCTCTCTTGGCGGTCGAGCTACAAGGCGCGTTCGAGGACGCCGCCGGCGTGGAGATCTCATCGATGGAGCTGCTGGCCGGCCGATCCATCGATGCCATCGTCGCGAAGATCCTGGCCACCGGCACCGCGCAAAACCACCCCTCCAGCGCCGCCCCGCCAAAAGCGCCCGAAGCGCTCCGAGCCCACCTGCTCGAGCGCATTTGCGTTCAGCCGCCCTATTTTGCCCTCGAGAACATTCGCCTCGACGGTGAAACGGTGCACGCGGAGGTGAACCCGGTGCCACCGCCGGCGCAAGAGATCGGCGTCGTGTCGACGGCGGAGGCCGCCCGTCACCTCGCCATCCTCGGTTCATGCGCGGTGAGACTTCGGTCCGCCCGATCCGGCCGGACCTACTTTCCGGTTCACCGCGCGACCCTCATCGCACGGGGCGAAGCGGCGGACCGCCCCTCTGCCGCCCGCGTCGCCCTGGCCGCCCGGTGCGTGCACCTCGACGAAGGGGCCTCGGTGGCGCGAGCGGACACGGAGCTACGGACTTTGGATGGAGAGCTCGTGTGCGCGTTTCAGGTGGACTATCACGTCATTCCCGAGGACGCCTTCGTCGCGCTATTTGCCCAGCACGCCCGACCGACCGACGAACGTACCGGCGCCGATCCCTACCTCGTCTGGCGACACCTCCCGGCAGAGCGCATGTCCGATGGCAGCCTTCGGACCCTGGTCGAGGCGGTGCCCCCCGCGTGGTGCCTGGGCCATTTCACTGGGATCCCCGCATATCCCGTTTCGGTGATGGCGCGAGATTGCACCAACCTCGTGGCCCAAGCGGCTCGCTACCGCGACGGCAATGACGTTGGCATCGCCATCGTCGATGGCAGGGCAGGGGCGGATCGCCTGGTCTTCGCAGGCCAATCGGTCGAATTGACCGTTAGGCCCCTTGCCCTTGCCCTTGCCCTTGACCCTGACCTTGCCGCCGATCCGAACCACTGGCGCTGCGAGATCCGAACTGGTGGTGAGCTCGCTGCCTGGTTCGAAATGCGCGTGGTCACGAAGACGCTGGGGAAGGCGCCGCGTACGTGACGTGATCCCCCACATCGTCTGGCGCCGCCCTCGGGCTCGCTCCTGCCACCGTCGCGAGAATGTGCTTTCGACGCTCGTCGAACGCGGCCGCTCGGGCCTCATCGCCGGCATTCAGCGCGTGGGCGGTCAGGCCTTCGAAGGCCCGCGCGACGTCCCGGAGCAGGCGTGCCCACCGTGGCGTGGGTTTGGACGCCGTGCCGTCGGATCCTTCGACCAGCGGTCCGTGGAAGAGAGCAGAAAGTCGATCGCCGAGGCGCTGAACATTTTCCTCATGGTTCTGAGCTGCCGACACGCCGACCGCGGCCTGAATGCGCTCGGCGAGCGATTCCGCCTCCCACGTGTCGATCCAAACGCGGGTGCGGTCGAGCGAAAGTCGCCCTTGCCCCAACCGCACGACCGGCGTCTCGCCGAAGGCCTTGCGCAGCCGGTGCAAGGTCGTGTCCAACGAACGTCGAGCGGCGTCGCCATCCGAATCGGGCCACAACCGATCGCACAGGGATTCTTGCGTGGCCTCTCCTCCGTCGGCCACCAGCGCCTGCATGAGCCGACAGGGGGTGGTGGCGAGGCGCACGCGGGGCTCGCCCGGCAGATCGCCGCGAATCAGTTCGAAGCCGGACAGCGTGTGGATCTTGAGCGTCCAGGGCCAAAGACGAGGGCAGCTTGCCGGGGCTGGCAGCTGGAAGCAGCGAATCTGGCCGCGGACGTGCTCGACCTCGATGCCTTCTTCCAGAGCGCGCGCGCAAAGCCGCGCCAACACTTCGGGCGTCACCCAGGGAGTGGTCATGATTCCTTGCCGGCAGCCGAGCGAGAAAGCCTCGCGAAGCGCCTCCTGGGCTTCAGCCAAGTTGCCCTCGCGCTCCTGGTGATCTGCCGCAACCAGCAAGGCTCCGTAGCGGACAGGCCAGGTTTGGTGCCGCTGGCTCAAGGCCAAAGCCATCGCCAGCTGCCTTTGGCTTTCCGCCTTGCGCCCCACTTCGAAGAGCGCGACGGCGTGAGCCACGCGGCTAAATCCCACGGCAAGGATGAGGTGAAGCTCTTCGGCGTGCGCCAGACAGCGCTCGCTTTCGATCAGGGCTCGGCGAAGATCGCCGCGTAAAAGGAATAGCCACCCAAGGTGATAGTGATACGTCCCGCGGTGGTAGTTGGTGCCCCGGGCCGCCAGCAACTCCGCTCGCTCGAGGGGCGCCCGGGCCTGTTCGGGCTCGCCAAGGTGCAGGGACAAGGCGGCCTGCGAGGCCAGCAACTGCGTCTCGTAGACCGTCACGCCATGATGGCGACTGAGGTGTATGCCGGCCGCACAGGCTTCCCGAGCCGCCGCGACGTCGCCAGAGATAAGATGGCAAAGCGCCTCGGCGGTCCTGGCGCACGTCAGGATCGGCGCTGCCCCGGGGTGGCCCGCAAGCGTCTCGTAGACGCGACCGAGCGCGATGTTCGCTTTCGCCAGATCGCCATCGAACACGTGGAAGGGCAACTCGAGGCAGAAGATCGTCAGCTTGGTCGCCGCGTCCTTGCACCCTTCGGCCAGGGTCAAGGCCCGCGCCAGCCATTGCTGCGCATCGATTCCCTCCGGCCGCCACCAGGTGAGAGCCGAGACAACGGCAATGGTGGCCTGCACCTCGATCACCGGTGCCGGATAGCCGAGTCCGCTGCGATCGGCGGCGTCGAGCTCTCGGATCCAGGGATCGAGTTTGCTGAAATCTTCGGCGCGAAACGCAATCGAGTGCACGAGACCCGCCAGCGCGAGAAACATGCCCGCGCGATCCCCGCTGCGACGAAATCCTGAAAGGGCGCGTTCGAAGAGAGCCTGACGCGAAGGCGTTCCCTGCGCGAGGAGTGCCGCACCCTTCCAATAGAGCAGCCATTCGTTCGCTTCGACCATCGGGGCCGGGAGCCTTTCGATCCAGGCTTCGAGCGTGGATCCACGACCCTGTGCCACCAGCGCGGGAGCATGCGCCAGCACCAGCTGGACGATGCCGCCCTCGTCCCCGGCTTCACCCAGCAGTTCCACCGCCTCGTCGGTGAGTCCGTTCTTCGCAAGCAGCACCCCGGCGCGCCTGCGCAACCGGGTCAGCGCGCTCCGCTCCATCGTGCTGGCAGCGCGATCGAGGAGAAAGGCACGGAACAGCGGATGATAGCGATAGGCGCCGCTGCTGTCCCGGTTGGTGAAAAAACCGTCGCGGTGAAGACGCGCCAGGATGCTCGGCGCGTCCGCAACTCCCGTCAGGCTCGCCGCCATATCGCCGGTCAGGGTGGGCAACAAGGCGGTCCGGAGCAGCAGCTTGCGCGTGACTGGTTCGAGACGACCAAAAACTTCCGTGGCGAAGTAGTCGAAGACCGCCTGGGTCCCGCTTACAGCCGCGACGGCCCGGCCTTCCTGCGCGCCCCCGCCCTCGAGGAGCAGCACCAGCCCGGCAGCCCAACCGTGCGCGCTCTCGACAAGGTGTGTGAGGCCAGACCGGCTGGGACGCTGACGCGGGCTACGCCGGCGAACCAGCGCGGCGGCCTCGGACACGCTGAAACCTAGCGTCGCCCCTCCGATGACGGTCAGCGCCCCCTGCGCCAGGCTGGCGGCGAAATGCGGCGGCGGATCGCAGCGACTGATGAAGACAATCGAGCAGGTCTCTGGGACCGCGGCCAGTGCACCCACCAGGGCCTCGTGCCACGCGGCATTGGTGGCAACGTCCTGATAGTTGTCGAAAACAACCACCGCGTGGTCGCCCAGGGTCTGAAAGACGACCTCGAAATACCGACGAGAGAAGGCCGGCAAACCGCCGATGTATTCGGGTGTGAGCAGCGGCAATCGCACGCGCCGACGACCGACCTTGGCTGACACGGCCAGGCCGAGATAATAGAAAAGCCCGCCGACATCTGCGTCCCCGGCATCCGCCTGGTACCAGAGGCAGGGTCCACTCTTGTCGGCGATGTGGCTCGCGACCAGGGTCGTTTTGCCCGCTCCGGCCGGCCCTGTCACCCAGATGCCCCGGCTGCCGAGCGCCCGATCGAGCACCCGACAAAGCCGTCGGCGCACCACCGGATTGCGCGGCCGGGGCATGCTGATCTTGGCGGGCACTGCGAGATTTCGTCTCACCAGTGAAAGCAAAGTCGCATGCCTTTCCAACGAGGCCAAGCCCCCAGAAGTTGCTCACGGCAAGAACTTTCCAGCAGCGCCCGGCGCGAGAACGGTGGCAAGCAGGGTCGGCGCCCGTGCGGCCGCCGGCGGGAGGGGAGCCGTGACTCTCTACGGCGCATTCAATTCGTGGTTCCGATGCAGACGCCGAGTCCGACGGGTCCCGGAATTCCTAGCTCCGCGAACGAACGGCACGAGAAGCCGTCGCCCGGTCCCGCTGCACAGCTTGGACCACCGCCGCCGCTCGCATCACAGATGAACCCGCACATACCGCCGCCGGCCGGGTGGGGAAGAAGGCAGCTGTACCCCTGGGCGCACGAGTTTGCGAACCTGCAGGGGGCATTTTGCGTATTGGCTTCGGCCACGTTCGCGCACAACGTGTTGCCGCTGAGCAGATAGCAGGCAGCGCCCGCGGCGCAATTCTGCGCGACCAGGCTGCACGACGGCTGGCAGACGCCGACCGTCGGCTGGTCCTCGAAGGTCCCGGCGAACCGGGTACAGGCGCAACCCGCTGGCGGCGCGGCCAGCTGACAGATGCGTGCACACGTCCCCGAGAGGCAAAACAGGCCTGCAGCGCAATCGTCGAGGCCAGAGGCGCCGCGCGCGCAGGCGTTTCCTTCTGTCGTGCTGCCGGTCGTCGCGCAGATCGTGGCGCCGGCGCTGGGCGTGCCGAGCGGCGGTTCGAGGCCCGTCGTGCATTTCGCCCCGGTCGGGCACCCGGTCTGGTCGACGGGATCGCAGAGCGTCGCCACTTCGACGGCGACTTCAAGCTTGCCGGAGTCCAGCGTGACGACGTGGCCCTCGACCTGGAACCGGAACGTCACGCGCGTGGTGGCGCTTGGCCGAATCTGCGCAGGTTGTGGTTCGGTCGTCAGCGCGGTGGCGACCACGGTCGTCCCCACACCGGCCACGAACTTTTCCATGTGCCAGCCGGCGGCGAGAAGCACGGTGTAGGGTCCCGGGTGAAGGTCGGCGCTGAGGATCGTGCGCGTCGGATCGGTCTCGGTCTCGAGCACTGTCGCGTTTCGTCCCGCGATCTCGAAGCGGGCGTTGCGCAGTCGAAACGTGGCGCCGTCGGCACTGGTCGTCGACAGGGGCAGACTGAGCGTACCGGTGGGCGCCTCGCTGGGATGCTGACCGGACTGGCAACCGATCGGCAGCGGCAACACGAATGCCGCCGCGACGATCGCGAGCCCAAGGCTTGCGTCTGATTTCATCGTGCCCTCGCTGGCTGATGTGACAAGCGGTCGTTGCGAAAGGCAGCGACCTGCTAGCCAAACGGAGGCGGCCGAGAATATTCCTGCTCTCATCCCTTTTGCGACCCCCGACCCCGCCGAGCAGCGTCGGGTCCGTGCGCGAATCAAGGCGGGCCCGCCACCCGCGGATCGCTTGCGTCCTTTGACCGCGCACGGAAGGATCAGCGTTCGATCTTGAACGGCAACGCGGTCAGCATGCCGAGACATGCGGGATTCGCCGCTGCGGTTGGATTCGCGAGGAATCCGTTGATCAGGCCGCGCACACACTCATCGCCGAAGGTGATGTGGGAAAGGCCCGGTAGCTCGATGGCCTGTCCTTTGGGCAGCGAGGCGAGGGCGGCTTTGGCCCAAGTCGGCGGGGTGACGGGATCGAGGCTGCCCGAGAGCAACAGCACGGGGATGTCGCTGCTCACCGCCTGGTTGGCCACCGCCGGGGCGGCGGCGACCTTCCAATCGGCGCACAGCTCGAGCCGCCCCTCCTCGACGTAAGGCCGGAAGGCGGCGGGCACACTCATGCCGCGTGCGGCGATCTTGGAGGCGGTGGTGTAGGGGGCCTCCTCGGCGCAGATGACTGTGTTGTAGACGCCGTCACCATTGTTGGGCGGGGCCGCGCCCGGGGTTGGCGACGGCGGCGGCGGTCCGGCCAGTTCGGGAGCGATGCGGGTGTAGTTCTTGTCGCGAACCTGGAAGACGATCTCGGGGATGGTGGCCACGCCCTGGGGGTGGCCAAGGCGCTCGAGGACGAAGGCGCTCATGAATCTTTCGTCGTCGAGATCGGCACGGGTGCCGTCGGCCAGGCGAACCTGGGCCGGTTTGGCACGCAGATCCGCCAAGAGCTTCGTGAGCGTCGCTTCAAGCCTGGGATAGGCGCGGTTGCACGCGGGTTCGGCGGCGCAGCGATCGAGGGCCAGGTCGAGCG
>JANNNO010000089.1:0-28072 GCA_031398585.1 Myxococcales bacterium
GGAAACTGCCATCGAAGCCGCGCTCGCCAAAAAAGCTCTCTTGCCGATCGTGATCGACGTGAGCGGGCAGACGACCTACACGGATTTCATCGGCATCGTCAGCGGCCGCAGCGATCGTCAGGTCGAAGCCATCGCCGAAAACGTGGTCATGGCGCTCAAAGCTGTCGGCTTTCGGCTGGTCGGCCGTGAAGGCAGCGGCAACGGACGCTGGACGCTGCTCGACTTTGGCGACGTCGTGATTCACGTCTTCTATCACCCGGTGCGCGAGTTCTACGACATCGAGAGCCTCTGGATCGATGCGCCGCGGTTGAAGCTGAAGGTTCCGCCCGAGGCGATGACCGTCAGCGACGAAGCCCTGTATTACGAAGGCGATCCGCAGCGGGCGTGACCGCGTGAAGCTCGTCGTCCGGGCTGTCGGCCGGATGCGAGACCCGCGTCTCGGCGACCTGTGCCGGGAGTACGTCGAGCGCGTGCGCCGGCACCTGCCAATCGAGATCGGCGAGGTCGAAGATGGGCACGCGCTCTTGCGCGGATTGCCGACCGGCACCGAGATCATCGCGCTCGAGCCGGGCGGCGACAGCTGGGACACGCCGCGCTTCACGGCGCACATCACCAAGCGAATGAACGGCGGACAAAAGGCGGTCGCGTTCTTGATCGGCGGCGCCGACGGCTTGCCCGCCGAGGTCGTTGCCCGGGCAGACCGACGGCTCTCCCTGTCGCCCTTGACCCTGCCGCACAGGCTGGCGCGGGTGGTGCTGTGTGAGCAGCTGTACCGGGTGATCTCGAAGATCCGCGGTGAGCCCTACGATCGATGAAATCCGTGAGGTAGACTCGGCTCGCAGTGTCCATCGGCAAGCGGCTTTTCAACTTTGCGCGCAGCGAGCTCAACTCCCTGCTCGACCGTGCGGCGGACATTGACGACGAACGCCCGGCCGCTGACGACAACGATCGAACCGCCGACCCATCGAAGTCCCAGACCAACTGGGGCGAGGCGTTCCGGAAGACCGGGCGCAAGGTACGGCTCGAGGATCTTTCGGACGAGGAGCTCGAGGCCGAGATCGAGCGGCGTCGCCTGGAAAAAGAGATCGACGACCGAGCCGCCAAGGCCGCCGAGACGACTGGTCGTACCGCACCGCCGCCGCCCCGCGACCGCGTCAGCACGCCGTTCGGCGCGGGCATGGACCCGGTAGCCAAGGCGTACGCTGCGCTCGAGGTGCCGCCCGGCTCCGACTTCGAAACCGTGCGCAAGGCGTACCGCACGCTGATGCGCAAGTACCACCCCGACCGCCACACCGCGAGCCCCGAGAAGCAAAAGGCCGCCAACGAGCTCGCGCAGAAGCTGAGCGACGCGTACAAGACGCTAGAAAAAAGACTGCGCAAGCCGACCGCGCCGTGAGGGCGGTCGGCTTAATGACGACGACGGACTACTTGGCTTTGCCCTGGGAGGCGACGCCTTTGATGGCGGCTTCTACGGCGGCGGCGTCACCCAGGTAGTAGTGCTTGATGGGCTTGAGGTTGGCGTCGAGCTCGTAGACGAGCGGGATGCCGGTGGGGATGTTGAGCTCGACGATCTCGGCGTCCGAGACGTTGTCGAGGTACTTGACCAGGGCGCGGAGGCTGTTGCCGTGAGCGGCGATGATCACACGGTTGCCTGCCTTGATCGCGGGGGCGATGGTCTCGTGCCAGTACGGCAGGAACCGCGCGACGGTGTCCTTGAGGCATTCCGTGGTCGGCAGGTCTGTCGGAGCGACATCGCGATACCGGGGGTCGTGGCCGGGGAATCGATCGTCGGACTTTTCCAGTGGGGGCGGCGGAATGTCGTAGCTGCGGCGCCAGACCTTGACCTGCTCCTCGCCGAACTTGGCCGCCGTCTCGGCCTTGTTGAGGCCCTGTAGAGCTCCGTAGTGGCGCTCGTTGAGACGCCACGTCCGCTGGACCGGAATCCAGAGCGCGTCCATCTCGTCGAGCGCGATGAAGAGCGTGCGAATCGCCCGCTTGAGCAGCGAGGTGAACGCCCGGTCGAAGACGTAGCCCTCTTGCTTGAACAGCTGGCCGGCGGCCTTGGCCTCGGCGCGTCCCTTGTCGGACAGATCGACGTCAGTCCATCCGGTGAACCGGTTCTCTCGGTTCCAGTCACTCTCGCCGTGTCGGAGCAAAACCACTTTGTACATGTCGCTGTCCTCGTCGCTGATGAAGGGGTCAGGGTGCCGGCAGGATGTCGAACATGTCCTTGTGGACCGACTCGCCTGCCAACGTCACCGTCTTGTTCGGCCACTTTTCGATCTGAACGAACACGTCACCCCCAGCGCGATAACGCCAGACCTCGCAGGGCCCCGGCGCCCGATCGGAGATGACACCATCGATGGTCACGGTGGCCGGCCCCGAGAAGCGGGGAACGTAGCTGCCGCCCTTGTAGGAGATGGTGGTGGGCGGCGGAGTTCCGACCGCGAGATCGCGGACCTCGCGAAACACGAGCAGTCGATCGTCCAGGTCGTCCAACAGCGGTTCGATGTAGAGCACGTCGGTGCCGTCCACCGCGCGCGCCAGTGGATAGCTTTTGACGCCGAGTTTGTAGGCGAGGACGCCCTCGACGACCCAGTCTCGACCTTCGTAGCTGATCACGTCCCGGGGGCGCAGTTTCATCGGATCCTCGTT
The DNA here is from genome assembly GCA_031398585.1 of Myxococcales bacterium. Taxonomy (GTDB): domain Bacteria; phylum Myxococcota_A; class Polyangia; order Fen-1088; family Fen-1088; genus JANNNO01. The sequence continues at coordinate 2,656 of JANNNO010000089.1, forward strand.
TCTTCGAGCCTGACGGCTCACGTCGCGCAGGACAGCAAGACCTGCGAAAGGCTCTTTTATGCACGTAAGGCAGCCTTGACAACCCCGTGATGGCAAAATAATAGCGACTACCTTGAAGCTAGAGCTGAAGCGCGTCCTCGACGACGACGGACAGGTCATCCACCCCGAGCGGGAACCCGCCATCGGTCCGGCGGAACTGCGCCACATGCACGAAACCATGCTGATGGTTCGTTTCCTCGACGAGCGCCTGCTGCGCCTGCAGCGCCAGGGGCGCATCGGCTTTTACCTGACCGCCACGGGCGAAGAAGCCACCCACGTCGGGACGGCCTGGGCGTTGCGCCCCGGGGACTGGATCTATTCGTCCTATCGCGAGATAGGCGCGGCTTTTTATCGCGGATATCCCCTGCGGACGTTCCTCTGCCAGCTCTTCGGCAACGTCGAGGACCCCGTGAAAGGTCGCCAGATGCCGGTCCATCACTCGGCGCGGGCACAGAACTTCGTCTCGATCAGCTCGCCGGTAGGGACGCAGATCCCTCACGCCGTCGGGACCGCCATGGCCGCGCGCATCGCCGGACGCGACGACGTCGCCCTCGCCTTTTTCGGCGATGGCGCCACATCGACGGGCGCTTTTCACGTGTCGTGCAACTTTGCAGCGGTCCGCAAGGCGCCCTGCATCTTCCTCTGCCGCAACAACGGCTGGGCCATTTCCTCGCCGAAGTCGGTCCAGACCACGACGCCCACGTTCGCGCAAAAGGCGATCGCTTACGGGATGCCGGGCGAGCTGGTGGACGGCAACGACGTGCTGGCGCTGGCCGCCGTCACCGCCGAAGCGGCCGCGCGTGGAAGGCGGGGCGAGGGCCCCACGCTCATTGAAGCGCGAACTTACCGTCGGGGCGCTCACAGCTCTTCGGACGATCCTTCCGTCTATCGCGACGAAGGCGAGCCGCGGGAGTGGGAGGGACAGGACCCGATCGCGCGCTTTCGCAAGTATCTGGTCCGTAAGAAGCTCTGGAGCGACGAAGACGATGCGCGTTTCTTGGGCGGCCTCGAGGCCGAGCTCGGACGCCTGCTGGCCGAGGTCGAACCGCTGGGACCGCCGGCGCAAGGGACCATGTTCGACGACGTCTTCGCCGATCGCCCCTGGCACCTTCGCGAACAGGCGCACGAGCTCGCTACCCAGACCGCGCAGAGCCGTCACCCGGCCTGACGTTCGCTCCCCCCGCTGGGATCAGCGGCAGCGGACCGGGCGTTGGCCAGGGAAGACCAGCCGCGGCTGCGAGCGCGAAAAGAGCGCCGGATCGTCGGCGCGCAGAGTGCCTCCGCGACGCGCGAGCAGCTCGGCGAACCGATCGCGCATCGGCGTGGCCTCGGGCGTCTCGCCAGTCGCGATACCCACCAGGAGTCCATCGCCGCCGCTGGCGAGGTAACCGTTGGTAGCGGCAACGATCGCACGATCCGCCGCCCAGGGTCGCCCATCGGGCCCCAGGATCTCGACCTCGAGGCGACGCCCCACACAGCGCGCCCGTGCGGTGATGCCCGAGATGGATAGGATGCCGGCTTGGCGCTCGAGGTTGCGCGCGATGACGGCGGCCAGCTGTGCAGCGGTCAGACGGACCCGCGCCACCCCGTCGTCGAAAGGGAAGGCCTCATGAAGCCGGCCGTAGTCGAGGGGGCCAGCTGGCAGATCGCTGCGCAGGCTGCCGCCATTGATGAAGGCAACGTCAACGTCGCCCGCGGCCTGGCGCAACAGATCCGCGGCCAGATTGCCGAGAGGCGAAGGGAGCCTCACCTCGCGGCGAACCGAGTCCAACAACGTGATTCCGACCCGGGCCGCCCGCCGCTGCCGAGCTCGGGCGACGTCCGGCGCGATGACGGCCGCTACTTTCGTGTCGAAGGCCACGGGCCGCCCTTCGTACTCGGGAGGGCGACAGGCGTCAGGCGCATAGGAGGGAACGCGGCCGCCTCCGCAGAGCAGGCGGGGCTCGTGGATGCGCACGTCGAGCACGGCGCCGCGATCACGATCGACGGTGAGGTCGACCCGCGAAAATGCGCGTCCCTCCGCCATCGCTTGCACGATGGCAACGCCCGCCACCCGGTGCGCCACCATCTGGTGGGTGTGCCCCGCGGCGATGACGTCGACCAGGCGCGGCGGCAGCGCGCGAGCCAGAGCAAAGATCTCCGCGTTGGGGGCGCAGCTACCGAGGTCGTCGGGCTGGCCGCTCCGCTCGCAATCCCCCCCGGCGTGTGCGGTCACGATGACGACGCGGGCGCCCGCCGCGCGGGCCGTGCGAGCCATCTGCACCACGCTCTCGGCGAGAGGGCGGACAACCATGCCGACGAAGTTGCGCGGGTGGGTCGCAACGGGGGTGCCCATCGTCGTGACCCCGATGACGGCGACGCGCACGCCGGCGACCTCGACAAGCGTATAAGGTCGCACGTTCGGCCAGGCGATCGTCCCGCGCCCGGCGCCGTCGTCGAGATTGGCCGCAAGAAAGGGATACTTCGCCTCGGCGGCGCGCGCCTTCAAGGCACCACGAGGATCGTCACCGGGATCGCCTCTGGCGATCCAGTCGGTGCCACCTGAAGGGATCTGCTTGGGTCCCGCCGGCCCAAAGTCGAACTCGTGATTGCCGATGGCGACCGCTGCGTAGCCAAGAGCGTTGTATCCGCGAACGATGACTGAGCCTTCGCCCAGGTTCGATTCCAGCGTTCCCTGGAACATGTCCCCCGCGTCGATCAGCAAGACACCGCCGTCGCTGGCCCGACGTGCCCGTAGATTGGCGAGGTGTCCGCCCAGCCAGGGGAGACTCTCGGCGTGACCGTGCACATCGGTCGTCGCCACCACCGAGACAATCACCTGGCCGCCGGCCGCCCACGTCAGGCTGCTTCGAGTCCCGAGCAGCAGGCCGAGCAAGCCGCCGACAATCGCACCGGTACGAAGCGCGCGCCGAGCCGCTGCCCAGGGGCGCGCGACTCGTCGATACCACTGGCAGCGGGAGGGAAGATCCAGCTTGGGCGCCATCTTGATTGTTGGTCACCATACCCCTTGTGGAGCGATGCCCGCCGTCCCATAACGTCATCCCGTGAGCCGCACCCTGCTGAGGAGCCTTCGCGAGGGCACCGCGATCGAGGATCGCGACTTCGACGAGGTCTATCCGAAATGGGCGCGGAGCCACAGCAAGATTCACTGGACGCCAGTCGAGGTGGCCATGCGCGCTGCGGGCTTTCTCGCCGAAGACGCCGGCGCCCGCGTACTCGATGTCGGCTCGGGCGTGGGTAAGTTCTGCCTCGTGGGCGCACTCACCAGTCATGGTGTCTTCACCGGTGTCGAGTTGCGGCCGCAGCTGGCCGCGCTCTCGACCGAGGTGGCCCGGCGCTACAGCGTGAAACGATGTGAGTTCATCGCAGGCGACGCCTTCGATCTCGACTGGAGCGCCTTCTCGGGCTTTTACCTCTACAACCCTTTCGCCGAACACCTGCCCGACTGCCCCGTCATCGACGACGAGATCTCGCGCACCCCAGATCGTTTTCATCGTTACGTTGCCGAGCTCGAACGGCGCATGGACGCGATGCCGCTCGGCGCACGCATCGCCACTTATCATGGGTTCGGTGGGCGCTTCCCGGTGGGATGGACCCCGATCACCAGCATGCGGCTGCACGGGGGATCCCTCGGTTTGTGGCAAAAGAGCATGCTTTGACCGATTCGTGCCGAAAGGCGCCGTGCATCGGCCAGGAGAGTCACCAGGTTTCCAAAATGACGGCAGATCGTGACCGATGCTTTCCGCAATGGCCCTACCCGGCCGCCACGGCCGCTGCTAGGCTTGCATCATGGTGAACGCAGCGACGGCCCCCGTGGCCATCGCAGAAGAAGTTGGTGAGTTGAAGGCGCGGCACGAGGAGCTGGAACGGCAGCTGGCCGTTCTCGACCGCCACCTGCACCTCTCCGCTGAGGAACAACTGCAACGGACCCGCCTCAAGAAGGAGAAGTTGTGGGTCAAGGATCGGCTGGTCCGGCTGGAAAGCCAGGCGACCGTCCGCGCAGGATGAGCCAACCCGAAGGCGTGGCTGCCCCGGCCCTGGATGCCGCGTGGCTGGAAAAGCTGCGCACGTCGGGCATTCGGATCGACCGTGAAGGTCGCTTCGAGCACGAGGGTGAGCCCTTCGCTCACGAGGGTATGCGGCAAGCGCTCTATCGCTGGCTCGATCGCTTGCCATCGCCCGACGGGCGCTACGTGCTCCGTCTCGATGAACGCCGCTTCGCTTACGTCGACGTGGAGGACACTCCGCTGGTTGCGACGTCGGCCCGGATCGTCGACGGGCAGGCGTTGCTGGCGCTCACGGACGGAAGCGAGCAGCCTCTCGACGTTGGCAGTTTGACCGTCGACGCTGCCGGCGTTCTGCGCGCCTTCGTTCGCGGTGGCAAGCTCGAAGCCCGCCTCGCGACGTCGGCGACCGCTGCCTTGGCGGACGTGATCGGCGGTACGCCGGATCGCCCCACCCTCACGCTCAGCGGGCGCTGCTTCGAGATCCCGCGACGACGGACCTCACTCGACGGGCAGCTCGACCACGAAGCGCGCGCCACCGAGCGGTGACGGCGCCGAGGCCACGGTGATGTCACCGCCGTGGTCGAGCAGGATCTTGCGTACGATGGCGAGCCCGAGGCCGGTGCCTTGCGGCTTGGTCGTCACGTAAGGATCGAAAATCTTGTTGCGGCTGTCGGCCGGAACGCCCGGGCCGTTGTCGTCGATGAGAATCGCGGTTCGCTTACGCAGCTTGGCCGCGTCGGTGGTGGCCGCCTCGCGCGTGAGACGGAGAAACGAGATCGATCCCGGCGTGCTTGCCGTGCCCGGCCTTCCGTGTGGCAGGAGCGACAGCTTGACCCGCGGCTCGACGCCAAGACCCTCGGCCGCCTGCACACCGTTCTCCACGAGATTGGCGAGCACGCGGCCAAAGAGCACGCGATCGCACGAGACCGTGACCGTCGCGGGCGGATCCTCGACCTCGAGAGCTTTGTGCCATTCCGGGTGACGCCGGGCAAAATCGCGCAGATAGCCCCCCAGATCGATCGGCGTTGGCTCCACCTTGGGCAGCTTGCTGAAGGCGGAGAAGTCGTCGACGAGTCGGCGCAAGGCGGTGATCTCTTCCTTCGAGATCTCGGCTGCGGTGTCGAGCAGCCGCTGGTAGACCGGATCGTCGCCGCGGTACTTGGTGACCAGCTCCTGGATGGAGAGCTGAATCGGCGTCAGCGGATTCTTGATCTCGTGCGCCAGCCGCCGCGCCACCTCCTGCCATGCCGAGACCTTCTGCATGTACTCGAGGCGAGAGCGCGCGTCGCTCAGCTCCTCGACCATGCCGTCGAAGGCACGACCGAGCTCGTCTAGCTCGTCTAGCCCGACCGGGGCGATGCGAACCGAAAGATCGCCTTCGCCGACCTTTCGGGCCGCTTCACTGAGCCTTGCCACTCTGCGCGTCGCGCGCCGGGCGAAATAGAGGCCGATCACCGGCGCCACGATGAGAAGCCCGAGCACGAAGATGACGTACTGGCGAATGTAGTCCGAGCCACCGAGGGCCTGGAACACGCGCCAGCGCTCGCGCACGTCGCTGACCACCGTGGTCAACTCGGCAAAGCCGTCGTACATCTCGACCGGAATGCCGAAGGTGAGCTCGAGACGACGCTGGGGTCCCGCGTCCTCCGAATTGTTGGCGCCGGGAATGGCGACGGTCGCAGGAGGGGCCTCACGCAAGCGCCGCGACACTTCGTCGGGGGCGCGCCATTGATCCAAAACCCGATCGCCTTCCAGCATCCTCGCCGCCAGCAACCCGGTCGTCCCAGCGAGATCCGCCGCGCGGGTGGGACGGCTGCGGGCGATCGCTTCGGCGCGGGCGCGGAATTCCTCTTTACGCTCCTCGAAGTAGCCACGCAGCAGCTTCTGCGCACGGACCGAGAGGATCTCGATGCCACGCTCCTGCCGCGAAAAATTCAGGAACCCGCCGAGCGCGAAGCTGAGCGCGTAAGCGGCGGTCGCGACCGAGAGCACCGCCACGAAGAGGACGACGCCCAGGATCTTCCACTCGAAGCGGCCGGGCCATTTCACGGAAACGCTCCTTTGAACGGCTGCGTCCAGAAGGTGATCATCCGCTCGCTCTCCTCGATGCGCGGGTTGACGAAGATGCTGACGAACGATCCGAAGACGCTGTCACCGGTGGCGCTGCGTCCTTGCCCGGGTGTGCGTACCAGCCACTTCTTGACGTCCTTGACCAGATCCTCGGAGAGAGGATTCAAGTCCGCGCGCAGACGGATGCGATAGGTGAGCGTGGGATCGAGAGCGCCGGCTTCCACGACCTGAAAATTCTGCAACGAGGTCGCAAGCTCGATGGCGTCACGCGCGGTCGCAACCTGGCGAACGATGGTTCGCCCTTCGCGCTCGCTCACCTCGACGGTATACCGCTCGTCCCAAAGGTCGTAGAGGATACGCGTGCTGCGGGCGGCTCGCGCCACCGGCCGCATGTCTCCCTCACGCATCACCTCGGCCCGGATGATCACCCGGACCACGAAACCCGAATGCATGCGCTCTCTCTCACGCTCGCCAAAGAGGTCCTTCATGCTGACGCTGGCCGCTAGCCACCCGTCCTTGCGGGTGAGTCCGACCTGGCGCGTTCCCGGCTCGTCGGCGCGCACCACCGCTGTCCCCGCCAAGGCGAGGAAGACGGTGAGTGCGAAGGTCGTGATCGCAGAGCGCATCAGAAGGGCAGACGACCGAGAGCGTTGGCGATGGAGAACGTGAAGATGCCGACCCGCGTGTCGAGGCGCAGGCCACAATCGGCTGTCAGGTCTACCGGAAGGGCCTGCGCGAGATTGCGATCGCGCGCCGCCACGTCGTCGAAGTCGGCGAGGCCGAACCCGCCAAACGCGAAGAAGAGATCCCCCCGGTAGGAAAAGCCGCCCTGTCGCCACAGCGGGATCGCGTATTCGAACAGCGCACGCCCGGCCAAGGATTCGTAACGGCGCCCGCTGACGCTGTTGCCGAAGACGTTGCGCGACGGATGCGTCGAGAAGTTCAACCCCAGCGAGCGAGGCGGCAGCAAGAAGTTGAGATCGCCAACGAAGAAGCGGGAAAAGAACGGCGCTTCGCCCAGGATGGCGCCAGCGAAAGCGTGCAAGGCCATCACGTGGCCGCGTGCGGTCGGCCAGTAGAACGATCCTTGTGCGACACCCTTGGTGTAGCTGTAGCTCGAACCGAAGAGCGGTAGCGATGCCTCGAGCGAGATGACGAGGCGGCGGCCACCGGCGGGCATGACCGGATCGGACCGGGTGTCGAGATCCAAGGTGGCGGTCAGCGAGCCGAGGCGACTGCGGCCCTGCCGCACCAGGAAATCGATCGGGGCCAGTGCCTCGCCGTCGAGATCGCGCGTGCGGATGCCCGGCCAACGTGTGTCGATGCTCTCGAAACGTCCCTCAGCGAAAAAGCGGGCCGTGCGCGCCAGATCGCCGCCGACCGAAAGGGTGCCGCCAATGCGGCGAAAGGTGGTCGCACGCCATTTGGCGGGGTCGACGTCGTCGGCTCGCCCGGTCACCTGATAGAATTCGCTGCCTCGCGAATAGAGAAAGCCGCTGTTGAGCAAGAGGCCCCGCCGCCGCGCCGGCCCTCCCGCCCGCAGGGTGAATGCCCGGCCAGCCTGGGCCTGAGGCACGATCGGTGTGGTCGATCCGAGCACGCCCGCGCCGACCACGAGGCCACGGCCAAAGAGGTTGGTCTCGGAGATGTCGAGCCCGCCCCAGAACTTCGTCGCCTCACTGGTGCCGAGATAAAAGGCGTTGAGCACCCGGGTGCCGCGCTCCTCGACGTCGACGATCAACAAAACTTCGCCGCGACGGCCGGCCAGTCGCTGCAACCGGAGCTGGACGCTGACGAAGTAGCCGAGAGCCCGCAGGCGCAGCTCTGCGATCGGCACGCGCGTATCGTCGGGCGTGAGCACGTCACCAAGCTCGATGCCGAGCTCCCCCAGGACCAGGGCAGTGTCCGTGCGGCGGTTACCCCGCACCTCGATGGCGCTGACGACGTAGCGAATCTCCTGGCCGAGGCCGCCTTTTCGCGCTTCCCGGTTCCGGCGTTCCGTCGCTTCGAACGGATCCGAGGCAGGAGCGGCGGCAGGAGCAGAGGGGGGCTCGTCAGCCTTGGAGGGCGTCGCAGCCGGGTCCGCAAAGACAGCACCACCGCTGCCAGCCAACACCGTGAATCCCAGCGCGACCTTCAGCGCCAGGCGAAGCGACAGCGTCCCTCGTTGCATCGAAGGAGGCAGATTACTCGGAAAGCCGCCGCAAGGGGTCACCGAGCGCGACCGAAGCCGCCGCTCCGGGGACTCGCGAGCCGGTTGAATCACACGCGGATCACAGGCGACGAGACACGCGGATCACAAGCGCTCGTCGCGGATCAGTTGATGGAAATGCGCGGGGCCGGGGGGGTCAGGCGCGCGCGTTCGAGGCTCTGTTCGGCCTCCGGCGAGGGATTCACGACGGCCAGGCGTGCGAGCACATGGCAGAGGCGTGGGCCATCGCCCTGGATCTCGTAGATGCAACGCAGGTTGTTCAACAGCCGTCCGATGATCTGACGATGGCTCGCCGATACCAGGACGGTGTCGTCGATCGGCCCCGGATGGCCGGTGCTCGCCTCCCAGACGGCCTCCATGTCTTCGCGCGAGATGATGCGACCCTCGAACGGATCCACGTAGATGTGAGCGCCTGACTCCGAAGTCGCACGCACGAGGAAATGTCCCGGAAACGACACGCCTTCGAGCCGCAGCCCCGCGCGACGAGCCACGCCGATCAGGACGAGCGCGAGCGTGATGGGAATGCCGACCTTGCGCTCGAGTACGTCGTTGAGAAAGCTGTTGCGAGGATCGTAGTAGTCGAGCGCGTTGCCTCTAAAGCCCTCGTCCCGGTAGAGCAGGCTGAGGATCGCGGTGAGCGCGACCGACACCGGCGCACGGCCCGGTCGAAATCCGCTGCGCAGGATCTGCAGGCGGGCCTTTTCGCCCAGCCTGTCCAATTGAGCCACGCATTGCGCGATATCGAGCCCCGCGTGCTCATCCTCGGCGATGAGGAGGGCGGCTCGTTCGACGTCCAACTCCTTGTCGGGCTTCCGCAGGAGGTGGGTGAAGAGCACGAGGTCTTCGGACCCGGGTGGCATGGGGATTCGTAATCTAGCAGCCAGAATCACCGTGTAAACGGTCAGTCGGCGGCTTTGCGAAATGAGTTGGTTTATTCGCCAAGAAAACGCGTTGCAGGTTGACGATCGCCGTTTTTGATGGCAGCCGCGACCTCTGCACGACCATCACTCGATCGGGGTGGAGCGCGGGCCGACCCCGAGTGCGGCTGCGATGGCAGGCTCGCCGGGGAGCGACTCCACGACCTTCTCGATGCGTTCGATGCGGGCGATCTCGACCCTCACGCCGGTCTCGAGCGCGGCCAGCTCCTTGTAGATCGCGTTCATGATCGATTGGTGAGCGGCCTCTGTCACCGTGGGCTCGCTCGGCGCCGAGGCGAGCTCGTTTTCGAGCACCGCCATGCGCTCTCGATCGAGCAACAGCTGCCCCTTGGTCTCCCAGAGCTGCTCTTCGGAGCGTTCGAGGCCCTCGCGCAGGCGCGCGATCTCCTGCTGCGCCTCGACGAGCCGCGCATCGCGATCGCCGCTGAATGAAGTCACCGGCGCTGCGCCTCGTTCGGCAATTTCGCGTTCGAGGCCACTGGCACGCAAGGCAGCGTCAGCGAACCGGCGTTCGGCATCGTTGCGATGATCATCGGCCGTGGCCAGTTCGGCGCGCGCGCGGTCGAGATCGGCAGCGAGGGTGAAAGCGCGTTGCTCGGCAGCGGCGATGCGCGCTTCGGCCTGCCGCCTGGCCTCGTGGCGCGCCTCTTCCTGGGCGGCGAGCAGGCGTCGCTCCCAATCGGCCGCCGACGGGGTTCCATTGACCGGCGGGGACTCGGAGCGGGCCGTGGCCGCCATGGCCGTCTGTCGTTGCAATCGCAACAGAGTTCCCTCGACCTCGGCGAGACGCGAGCGGCGGCTGCGGTCGGATTCCTCCGCTTCGGCCACCTGGCGCCGCATTCGTTCGGTCTCCTCGAGCGCGCTGGCGAGACGCCGACCGCTGACCGAAACCGCGTCCTCGAGCTCGGCCACGAGTGTCGACTGTTCGGCCAGAGCCTCGCGCAGGCGACCAACCTCATCGAGGTGAGCCGCCGCCGCCTGGCGGTACTGCTCGAGAGCCAGCTCGCGCTGGCGCTGGGCGGCCCCATCATCGACAGCCCGCACGGCCGCGCTGGGAGCACTGGTTGGGACTTCGGCTGCCTCGGCCGAGGCGAGGCGCCACTCGAGATCCTGGCGCTGGGCTTCGAGCTGCGCCACCCGGTCGTCCCGCTCAGAGAGCGCTGACTCCGCCGCCGCCAGTTCCTCTTCGCGCCGACGCAGCTCCTCGCGCGCTCGCGCGAGCTGACCCTCGCCAGCCTCACCGCGATCGCCGAGATCGGTGCGCAGGCCCGATGTGATCCGCTGGGCCAACGACGCCATCTCCTGGGTCGTGCGGCGGGTGATATCCAGCACCGACGCGTCCGCCTCGGTCAACGCCCGGCGTAGGCGACCGACCTCTTGATCGAGCTCCTCGCGGGACTCGGCGCCCCGGCGTAGACGCGCGCGCAGCTCCTCGATCTCTTCGGTCTGAGCACGCGAGACACGCAAGAGCCCTTCGGTCTTGCCTTCGGCTTCCGCCAGGCGGCGGCGCAGCTCGACCTCGTCGGGCGAAGCCGTCGCGGTCACACGCGCAGCGGCGGTGGGCGAAGGGGCGTCGCCTGCTTCGGCTGGAATCTGCACCAGCGCATAGCCGAGATCGACGTCGCTCTCGGGTCCCGCGATGACGAGGTAATGAGTCGGCTGCTCACCCGCGTCCTCGACCAGGCTGCCATCGATGCGCAGGCCCGCCGGGGTCTCGGCGAACTCCGCGATGCCAAAGGCGGCAAACGGGGTGAGACCGAACATGCGCACCCGGGGAAAGAGACCTTCCAGGGCTTCGACGATCTCGTAGTAGCCGACGCCCGCGCCGCCGGCCCGGTCCGAGCTTTCGACCAGCATGACGACCTGGCCGTTGCGGCCGCAGAGGCGCGCCAGATTCGCCGGCGTGACCGAAGACCCGGCCTGCAGGACGGTTGCGCCCTCGGGCACCACGACCAGATCGAAGCTACCCGCGGCCGCCTCGAACAGGCGTCGCTCGAGCGGGCGAAAGTCGACTCCTGCCACGCGTGTCCGCGAGCGGGTGTCGGCAACCACGCGCGCGTCGGCATCGACACCCAGCACCTGTGAGGCGCCGAGCGTCTTCAAGCGAACTGTGCCGCTGCCATTGCCGGCGCCGACCTCGATCACCCGTCGCCCGGTGAGAAGTGGGGCAAGATAGCCATAGACCGCGACGCGGCGGCTGGACGGATCGAAGGGGCTGCTAACGGGAGCTGGCATGGATCGGGCGGACTATAGCCGAAATCCCCGCATCACAACCCACCCGGACCACGGCCTATTTCGACCCGAGAGACCGGGCGGCCTTCGGGTCAGCGACGGGCTGACGGCAGCTTCTTGTAGCCGATCGCCCGCCAGTACGGGGCGCCCTGGCCGAACGTGATTCCCTCGAGCCCTGCCCGTTCCATCATTCCCCTGATCTGCTCGGCCGTGAATCGCTGCTCGAGGCGGGTTCCGAACCGGTCGAGCGCGTCGGTGCGCATCGTATAGAACGAAGAGCGACGGTAGAAGGACAGCGGTAGCGCATCGACCCGCGCCCCGAGCTTTTCCGCCAGGGCGGCCCCGCGCGCCAGCGGCCAGTAGACCGCCCCGGCGATCGCGTCAGCGGCCAGCACCTTGCCCCGGTCGGGGAGCTGCGAGACGAAGCGCCTCACGCGATCGCTGGCCGCCCAGAGCGAGCGGAACCAGAGCGGGCGGTTGTCGAAGGCGTAATAGAGATAGAGCAGGAAGGGGGCGCCGGGTTTGAGCTTCGCCACGCAAGCCGCGATGCCGCCCGCGGTGTCGGGGACGTGGTGGAGCACGCCGAGCGAATAGCCGAAGTCGAGCGAGTCGTCGGCGAAAGGGAGGGCGTCGACGCTGGCGTGATGAAAGACGGCGTTGGCGGTGTCAGCGAGGTTCTTTTTCGCCACCGCCAGAGCTTCCGCGCTGGCGTCGACACAATGGAGAGTCCCCACGCGCGGCGCGACCCGCCTCGCCCAACGCCCGCTGCCACAGCCGACATCGAATCCGACCGCGTCTTTTGGCAACGACGGCCAGGGAAAGACGTCGAAGTAAGTCTCGAAGTAGGCGCCCAGCTCTTCGGGCGGCAGGCCCGATTGGTCGAAGCGCTGCCACTCGACTCCGAAGCCATGTACGGTCTCTGCGTCGACGTTCGTGGCAGGCGTCGTCGGCTCGCTCATCGGCGGCACTATAAAGCATCCATACGCGCGCCACGCGGAATGCGGGTGTTGCAGACGCTGGAGCCGGGCCGGCCCCCCATGTTAGGTATCTGGCCGAAAATGAAGGTCCTCGTTCTGGGCTCCGCTTTCCCGAACACCTCCCCAGGGTCGCGCTTTCGCATCGAGCAATGGATGCCGGTCATGGCCAAGATGGGCGTGACCTTCGACTACGCGGCCTTCGAAGACGAAGAGCTCCATCGTGTGCTCTACACGCAAGGCAACCAGGTGGCGAAAGCTGCCGGCATGATGCGCGGGTTCGTCCGCCGCTTCTCCAACCTGCGCGCGCTACGGCAGTACGACGCGGTCTTCATCTACGAGGAAGCGGCCCGCATGGGCCCCGCCATCATCGAACGGATCATCGCGCGCGCCGGCGTTCCCATCATCTACGACTTCTGCGATCCCATCTATCTGCACCAGCCGAGCCCGAGCAATGGCATCTGGAGCCACCTCAAGTTCGTGGGCAAGACCAAGTCGATCTGCCGAGCGGCCAGCCACGTCATCGTCGGCAACGAGGAGCTGGCGGCTTTTGCCAGGCAGCACAATCCCAACGTTACGGTGGCCCCCATCACCATCGACACCGAGGAGTATCAGCCGCGCGCCTGGCCGGCGCTACCCGCGGCCGGAGCGCCCGCGCCGATTCCGACCATCGGGTGGACGGGCAGCCATAGCACCGTGGTCCATCTCGATCGCTTGCGGGGGGCGCTCTCTCGGTTGGCCGAGACGCGCAAGTTCCGCCTCAAGGTGATCGGGACCAAGACCTGGGCCGCTCCCGGGGTCGACGCGCATCCGCAAGCCTGGAAAGCCGCCACCGAGGTCTCGGACCTGCATGACATCGATATCGGCATCATGCCGCTGCCCGATGACACCTGGATCCGCCTGCGCACGCAGTTGAAGGTTCGGCAGTACATGGGGCTCGGCATCCCCGCCATCGCCTCGCCGGTCGGCGTGAACACCGAGCTGATTCAGGACGGCGCCAACGGCTTTCTCGCCAGCAGCGACGACGAATGGATCGCCAAGCTGACCCGGCTGATCGATGACCCGGCGCTTGGCCGACGCCTGGGAGCTGCGGGCCGCAAGACCATCGAAGAACGCTATTCGGCCAAGATCTGGGCCCCGCGCATCCTCGAGATCATTCGCGACGCGGTCAAAAGCAGCTCGCGCTCGTCCCGCGCCGCCAGCTAGCGGTCACGAGCGCGGACGTTGCGCCCACGCCAGCGCGTGCCGCACGATCGTGTCGAGATCCGAGTGCTGCGGCCGCCAGCCGAGCACCTCGGTCGCCTTGCGGGCGTCCGCCACCAGGGCCGCGGGATCTCCCGCCCTCCGTGCTGCCTCGCGAACCGGCACCTTGCGGCCTGACTGCCGTTGCACCGCAGCGACGACATCCTTGACCGAGCTGCCCTTGCCCGTGCCGAGATTGAGAGCGAGCGGAGTCCCCCCGCCCTGCAGATAAGCAAGCGCGCGCAGGTGGGCGTCTGCGAGATCCGCGACGTGGATGTAGTCGCGGATCGCGGTGCCGTCGGGCGTCGGGTAGTCGGTGCCGAAGATGCCAAGCTCGGGCCGGGCGCCGAGGGCGGCGGCGATCGTGATCGGAATGAGATGCGTTTCGGGGTCGTGATCCTCGCCGATCTCACCGTCGGGATCCGCGCCAGCGGCGTTGAAGTAGCGCAGCGCCACCCAGCGCAGACCATAGGCGCCCGCGTACCAGCGGAAGATCTTCTCGACCATCAGCTTGGACTCGCCGTAGGGATTGCAAGGTTCGGTGGCACTCGCCTCGCTGATCGGCCCGGCGTCGGCGTCACGCTCGCCGTAGACCGTGCAGCTCGAGGAAAAGACGATCGACTTGACCCCGCGGTCGAGCATGGCATCGAGCAGAGCCAACGTGCCGGCGACGTTGTTGCGGAAGTACTTGCGCGGCTCGGCCACCGATTCGCCGACGTAGGCGTGGGCCGCGAAGTGAACGACCGAAGTCACCTTGTGCCTCTCGATAACCCCTCTCAGAAAATCAGCGTCGGCCAGCTCGCCCCGTTCGAGCGGCCCCCACTTGACCGCCCAGTCGTGCCCGACCGACAGGTTGTCGACCACCACCGGGGAGAGGCCCGCCCGCGCCGCCGCCTTGGCGGTCTGGCTGCCGATGTACCCCGCCCCCCCGACGATCAGCACCGATCCACTTTGCATCGTCGAGGTGCTAACGAGCCGCGCGTTGCCTGTCAATCGGCTTGACGAGCGCGCGGCGCGCGGAGTAAGCGCGAACTCGCGTGCGTTCGCTCTTCCTCACCTATGACGGCCTGCTGTCCCCTCTCGGCCAATCGCAGATCCTGCCCTACCTGCGCGGGCTGCGGCGGCGGGGTCACGGCATCAGCATTCTCAGCTTCGAGCAGGGCAAAAACGCCGAGGGCGGCGCCCAGGTCGAGCTGCGGCGACAGCTCGAGAGCGAAGGCATCGCCTGGGTCGCCCTGCGCTACCACAAGAGCCCTTCCGCGCCCGCCACGGCCTTCGACGTCGCGCAAGGAGCCGCCATGGCGCGATTCCTCATCGCCCGTGATGGCATCGAGATCTTGCACGCGCGGAGCTACGTTCCGGCTTTGATGGCTCTTCTGGTGGCGGGACCGCGCAAGATCGTGTTCGACATGCGCGGCTTCTGGGCCGACGAACGCGTGGACGGCAACCTCTGGGATCCCAAACATCCCGTGCAAGGCACGATCTACAAGCTGGCCAAGGCGCTGGAACGGTGGGGCTTGCGGCGGTCGGACCACGTCGTCGTGCTCACACGGGCTGCGGCCTCGATCCTCGGCGACATCCCGGGCGTGAAGCTGCCTTTGCCTCCCGTCAGCATCATCCCGACCTGTGTCGATCTCGACCGCTTCACGCCGATCGCCGACAAGGCCACGCGCCGGCGCGAACTCGGACTGCCCGAAGCGGGCAAGCTGCTGGTCTACCAGGGCTCGATCGGGACCTGGTACATGCTGCGCGAGATGGTGCAGCTCGTGAAGCGGGCCAAGCAGCGCTGGCCGGACCTGGTCTGGCTGGTTCTCGCCCCGTCCGAGCACGAGCTGTTCCGCAAGGAGTGCACGGAGGCGGGCCTGGTGGAAGGCAGAGACTTCCGGCTGCAGTCGCTGCCCCACAAGGAAGTGCCCCGCTGGGTGGCTGCGGCGGACGCAGCCCTGTTCTTCATACGGCCGTCGTATTCCAAGTTGAGCTCGTGCCCGACCAAATTCGGCGAGTGCCTCGCGTGCGGCGTCCCAGTCATCGCCAACGCCGGCGTGGGAGACGTCGCCGATACCATCTCCGCTCACCGGGTCGGCACCGCCCTCGACAGCTTCGACGAGGGCAGCTACGACGCGGCCCTCGGCCAACTGGAAGCCTTGCTCGACGACCCCACGACGGCCGCCCGCTGCCGGGCCGCTGCCGAGGCCGACTTCGCCCTGAGTGACGCCATCACTCGCTACGATCAGATCTACCGGGGCCTGTCCGGCCGGCAAGAGTCGTGACAGCGGCTGGGGGCTCCTCGGTCGTGTCGCCTCGTCGCACGACACTAGAAACCCCCTCCCCTGGGCGTTACACTCACCGCCTCGCCATGTCGTCTTCGCCCGTCGTGTTGCGTGATCTGACCGAGTCGCTCGACCGGATCTTTCGCCGCGCCACCCACAAACGAGCCGCCCACCACACAGCTCGCCCGGTGCTCGAGCAGGCCTCGCGGGATCTGCGCTTCTTCAGCGAAGCCCTCGCGCTTCACCTGGGCAAACCCGAGACCTACAACCGGCTCAACTATCCGGTCATCACCGTCCCAATCACGGCCACGCCGCACTACGAGCTGGTGGTCAACTGCTGGATCCCGCTGCCCTCACGCGAGACCGACGTCACCACCAAGGCGATTCACCATCACGGCGACATGCTGCTGTCGACCGCGACGATCTTTGGCCCTGGCTACGACCACTGGCTCTTCTCGCGACCGCGCGTGAAGCAGGGACTGGTTCACACCATGAGCGCTCTTGAGGCGGCGCCGCATCGGCTGCATGAGGTCGCGTTCGTCGACGATCACATGCCGCACGTGCCTCTCTACCCGAAGTCGCTCTCGCTGACCCTCGCGCTCTGGAGCAGCCAGCACGACGTCTCGCTCATGGACCGGGTCAAACGTATCCCCCTGCTCAAGAAGAACAGCGCTGCGCTTCGCTCCGCCGCGATTCGCCTCGGCCTGCGAAGCGCCCTCGATCTCAAGATCCCCGAGTACTTCGACTTTTTCCCGGTGCCGGGGGGGTTCGAGGCGATGAAGGACCGCAAGGAATTCGACCTTGGCCCCAATGCGGATCACCTGCAGAGCCTGTTTCACGTCATCGGCGAGACCGGGAACGCCAAGCACGCGCCCATCATTCGCAAGATGCTCGAATCGGGGGCGGTCCAGGATCGCGCCACGGTCACGACCTTGCTCGACAAGCTGATCGGCGAAAAGACCATCGAGGGCAAGCTCTCGCCCGGTCACTACGACATTCCGTTCGCGAACTACCGCGCGCGCGACATCCGCAAGGCGCTGGCCGAACAAGACAGCACCGGCCGGCCGGCCCTCAAGGTCGTCGAGCGCGCCCCCTCCGTGGAGCTTCCCCATGCCAGCCAATAGCCTTCCCCGTCGCCTCCTCAAGACCGCCCTCACGCCGGTGGTCAACACCCGCGGCTACCACCTGCTGCAGAACCTGGCGATGGCCTGGGACATCCGGTCGGGGTCTTGGCACGAGCCGGAGCTCGACCTGATCAAATACGTGGTCAAGCCGGGCGACACCGCGATCGACATCGGCGCCAACTTCGGCATCTACTCGTACCACCTCGCGCGCGCGGTCGCCCCCAACGGCAAGGTCTACGCCTTCGAGCCGATCCCGACCACGACCGAGGGCTTTCGCACCATCGCGCGGCTGCTTCGTTTCAAGAACGTCGAGCTTTACGAGAAGGGCTGCGGCGACAAACACGAGACCATCAACTTCCGCGTGCCCATCCAGGACAACGGGGCCGAGATCCCCGGCATCGTTCACAATGCGAAACGCGACGACGCGCGGACCGGGCGCGAGCAGCACGCTCGCTTCGAAAAGTTCAAGGAAGTGCCGTGCGAGATCGTCCTCATCGACGATTTCCTTCCCGGGCTCGATCACGTCTCGTTCATCAAGTGCGACGTGGAGGGCGCCGACTTCTTCGCGCTGCGGGGCGCCCGCAAGACCATCGAACGAAACCGACCGCTGGTCATCAGCGAGATCAACCCGTGGTTCCTCGACGGCTTCGGCATCAAGCTCGAAGAGTTCGTCGGCTTCTTTACGAAGATGGGTTACGGCCTCTATCGCTACAGCGACAAGCGCCTCGTCCCCACGGCGGTGGGCGACGTGGTCGAGGACAACTGGATCTTCGTGCCCGACGAGCGGCGGATCCAGGTCGCATCGTTGCTCTAGGCACACAGGCAGAAAACGACGCGCAGCTCTGTTGCGGCGGGCCGCCCGAGATCCCACCTTGGCCAGACAAGCCAAGGAGGTGGTTCATGCCGGAGAGAATCGACGTCAACGCCGCGAGCGGCGAAGAGCTGAGCGAAGTTCTCGAGATCGAAGCCGAGGTTGCCGACCGCATCATCGCGCAACGTTCGCAGCGGGGAGGTTTCGCCTCCGTGGATGATCTGGCTGCGATCGAAGGCGTCGACGACGCCGTCATGGTGCGAATGCGCGAGCGCCTCATCGTCGACCTGCCGGTTGGGGCAGAGACCAGTCCGCCCACCTGAGCGCTCACCAGGGCAGGTCGAGGGGGCTCGGCACGTTTTTCAGCGCGCCGAGATCGACGGTCCCGACGCCCAGCAGCGCCTGCACCAGAGCGATCGGTTGGCCAGCCGCCGTCAGGTGGATGGCAAAGGTGTGGCGCAGAGCATTCGAATTCACGCACTGGGTCAACCCGAGGCCGCGGGCGGCGTCGGTGAGCGCGCGCTCCACGATCGCCTCATGCTGATGCAGGCGGCGGCCCTCGCCGCTGAGCGGGTCGCGCTGCATGCGTCCGGTGGAGAAGAGCCACTGCCACTCGAAAGCGAGCTGCGCTTCGGGCGTCGCCAAACGGACGCTGTCGGGGAGCGAAACGAAGCCGGCCTGCTTGCGAAGATCCTCCTCGTGACGTGAGCGCGCCACGGCGATATGGGCCCGCAGGGGCTCGACGAGCGCGGCCGGCAGGACGACGACGCGATCGCCCCGCTCTTCACGATCGTCCCGCAGGTGAATCACGCCGGCGGCAAAATCGATGTCGCGGATGCGCAGCAGGACCGCCTCTTTGAGGCGCAGGCCGCTGCCATAGACGAGGGAAGCGATGAGGGAGCTCTGTCCCTCGAGGGCGGCAAGCAGCCGCTCGACATCGCTGCGGTGTAGCGTGGCGGGGGCGGCCCCTTCGGCAAAGGCTCGACCGATGCCGTCGGTGCAGTTGAGCTGCTGCCCGAGCACGCCGTGAAAGAGGACGAGCAGCGCCGCCCGCGCCTGATTGCGCGCCGCCGGGCTGACGCCGCTCTGCTTCGCGAGCTGCTCGAGGAACGCGCGCATGTCGGTCTCGGTCGGACGCTCACCACCACGTTCGGCGAAGAAGGCGACGAAGCGGGCGACCCAATCGACGAAGGCGGTCTCGGTGCGAGCGCTGTAGCGGCGCTGGCGGAGGACCACGCGTACCTTCTCGAGGAGCACCGGGAGCGGAGGCAAGGCGGGCGCCTGGCTGGAACCGAGGTCGACCGGAGAGAGCAGCGCGGGCGAAAGGTCGGTGGTGATGATCTCGGCGTTCATGGCCCCAGACACTGCGAGCGGCGTGCCAGCCCCCGGGAGGGCGAAAAGACGATGAAAGGTGAAATGTTTCACAGCTTTTCGAGATGCCGACCGATGCCCCGGCCGCCGACGCCCGGCTGACCGTCGGACGGACGGACGATGGGCGGCCTAACTTGACGTTCGCCGGGTTCTCCCCCGTGACACCTTCCGGGCCATCGCAGCATCCGGGCTCGCCCCGCTGCGTCCTTGAGGGCCGCTCCCGATCAACCGACGTCTCCGACTGCCAGCGCAGGTGCGCGGCGCGAAGGAGAGCGGCGAATGGGGCAGGCACAAGATGCGTTGAGGTCGGGAGGGGCGGGGCTCGACAAGGCGGGGCTCAACCAGACGTTACGGCTGGGGCGCAAACAGCTCTGGCAGTCGCAATGTGCAGACGGGTCCTGGAAGGCGGCGTGCGATCTCGGCCCCGCCAGCACGGCTTATGTCGTCACCGCCCTCGCCTTCACCGGCCACCTGTCGTCCGAGGCCGCTCAAGCGGCCAGCCGGTGGCTTCGGGCGCAGCAGAACCCGACCGACGGCTCCGTACGCGGCCAGCCCTTCGATGCCAGTGGCGATGTCGGCGCCACCACCGCCGTCTGGGCAGCGCTCTGGGCGGCGGACCCCACGGGCAACGCGGACGCCATCGCGCGGGCCCGCTCTTTCGTCGAGAGCAAAGGCGGCAAGAACGAGGTCATCAGACTTTGGTTCACGGGCGATCCAGCGGCGATCTTCCTGGCCATGGCGGGCCTGTTGCCGGCCCAGGCGATCGAGGAGATCGCTCCGCCCATGCTCGCCAACGTGATGCCGGGAGCCTCGTGGCTCACCCGGAAAGTCAGCGTGATCTTGCCCTGGCGAGGGCTGGTCTTCGGCGTGATTTGCCGCGGCCTTTTGCGCCGCCCGGGCCTCTCGGCGCTGGTCGATCGTGAACGTCGGCTCTGCGTCGCCTCGCTGGATCGTACCAACAACGGCGACGGCAGCTGGCTCTACGGCGATACGCTGCAGGCCTCGCTGGCCCTGGCGGCGCTGCATGTGATGGGCCTTGGCCACGACGTACGCACCGAGAGGGCCCTGGCCTGGTTCGAGGATCAGAAGATCAAAGACGAAGACGGGCTTTCGTACCGCATCTTCCAGTCGGACGTCTGGACCACCGCGTTCGACCTGCGCGCGCTGATCGCAGCGGGCACCCCCTCCAGCCGCTCGGGTCTCGCGCGCGCTACCCGCTGGCTGCTCGATTGCCAGCGCAACGGCAGCTGGGCTTTCCAGCAGAAGAACACCAGCATGCCCGACAGCGATGACGTCGGCGTCGTGCTGGCAAGCCTCGCCGACGCACGCACCCGCGGCAAGAACATTGCCGGCTTCGCGAGCCTCGAGCCTCGGCTCACACCCGCGATCGACAGCGCCATCGCGTGGCTGCGCAACATGCAGAATCCCGACGGCGGCTGGCCGTCGTTCCAGCATGGTCTCGCCAGCAAGCCGCCCGGCGCGATCATGACGAAAGCCCCCTCGCTGCGCAGCCTCTGGTCGCGCGCCCAGCTGGCGATCGATCCTTCGCCCGACTTCGGCGATCCCGCCACCGAGGACGTCACCGGCAGGGTGCTCTTCGGCCTGGGCCGCTGCGGCCTCGGCGTCGGCGATCCCGCGGTCGACCGCGCCGTGAAGTTCATCAAGGATCAGCAGTGCCTCAACGGATCTTGGTGGGGACGCTGGGTGGTCAACTACCTGGCGGCCACCGCGTGGGTGCTGCGCGGGCTTCACGCCGTCGGCGTCTCGTCGCGAGAGCCCTTCATCCGTCGCGCGATCGACTTCATCCGTGATCACCAGCGCGCCGACGGCGGCTGGGGCGAAAGCGCCGCGTCCTACCGCGATCCACTCTCGGCGGGCGAAGGTACGCAGAGCACGCCGGGCCTCACCGGGCTCATTCTCTCGGCGCTGGTGGAAAGCAACGAGGCCGGCAGCGACATGGCGATCAAGGCGGCGGCCTACCTTCAGAAAGCGCAGCGCCCCGACGGCACCTGGGCCAACGGCGATCTGTTGCATGCGCTGGTCCCCCCCACCCTGTTTTACATCTTGCCCGGAGCCGAGCAGCAGCTGCCCCTCGAGGGCCTCGGCCTCTTTGCCACCGCCCACCAGATCGAACGCCCGGTCGAGACGGTCACGGCGCCCGGTGGCACGCGCCCGCGTCGAACCATCGCGGATTGGCGGACGCGCCTGGAAGCCGCCCGTGGCGAATCGGATACCGAGGCCGACGCGGCCGTGGCTTCCATCCGCAAGGACGGCCTCGAGCACGTGGCGCCGCTTTTAGCGACCATCACGCGGACCCGCGATCTCGTGCCTTCCACTTTGCCCCCCGCGGCCCAGGCCCTCTTCACCGACGTGGCGATGCCGAGCTTCGCCAATCCGGAGAAGATGGCGCGAGCACACGAGCTGTTCGAACGCGCAGGCTGGGGCGTGGCGCTGGCGCTCTTCGCGTCGTCGCTTCCCCAATGTTATGCGTGCGCCGAGGGCGCCAAGATCCTCATCCACACCGAACAGCTGCGTCGCAATCCGCAGCGCCGCATCCTCGAGACCGCTCAGTTCGTCTTCGACGTGACCGGCAAGAACGCGTTCGGTCCCAACGGCCGCGGCCTGCGCTCGGCCCAGAAGGTCCGGTTTCTCCATGCCCTGGTGCGCGCCATCGTGCGCGACAAGGTCGACGTCTGGAACCCGCGTGCCGGGGCGCCGATCTCGCAGTTCTACCTGGTGGGGACGCTCATGACGTTCTCGGCGGTGGTCATCGATGCTCTGCGCACGATGGAGCTGACCGTGAACGACGCTGACGCCGAGGCCTGGATCCACCTGTGGAACGTCGTGGGGCATCTGATGGGCATCGAGACCGACCTGCTTCCCGCTGATGCGCGCGAGGCCGAGGCGTTGCTCGAGGCCGTGCGCGAGCTGTCGTGGGCGCCATCGGAGGCAGGCAAGCTTCTCGCCGCTGCCACGGTCGGCGTGATGCAGGAGCACCTTCTGCCGGGCAAAGCCCTCGACGGTCTGGCCGTGATGCTGGTACGCCATCTGGCAGGCGATCGCTGCGCGGATCTGCTGGGGCTCGCGCCCGCGGACTGGACGACAGCGCTCTTCACGCCTTTCGCCAAGGTGATGGACGCGTTCGAGATCGAAGGCGCCTCGCCGCTGGCGGTCCTCCTGCGGCGGGCCTCGATCGATCTCATGAAGGGGCTGCAAGCGGCCTACCTCGGCAGCGGACGACCGGAGTTCGAGACGCTCGAGAACGCGCGGCTCATCGCGCAGTGGGATGAGACCGTCAAACAGAAATGATGGTGACGGGCGCGAGCGCTGGCGTTTCCGCTCTATGATGAGCGGATGCGCCGCGCGCTTTCCCCGGCCGTGATCGCCGCCGCCGTCGGCATCACGTGGATCGCGGCGGGGCGGGCGGGCGCGACTCAGATCGTCTATCTCGACTTTTCCGACGGGACCGAGACGATCACCTTCGCGGAGATCGACGATTCGACGGCCAACCGCTCGTCGATCGGAGGCGCATCGCCCTATCCCGCCTTTGCGTGGCCGAGCATCAGCACCGGCGTCGAAGCGCGGTCGCAGGTGGTGGCACGCGTGGCCCGCGCGGTACACGCGATGTTCCTGCCTTACGACGTGATCATCACGCTCACGCGGCCCACAGCCCCGCCCTTCACCACCGTGATGATCGGCGGCGATCCGCGTGATCTCGCCTTGCGCGAGAACTACGGCGGCGTCGCCTACATGGACTGCGGCAACAAGCAGCCGTCGAACATCGTCTTCGCGTTCCCCTCGCGCCTGCGCGGCAACGAGCGCGGCCTCGTCGTGACGATTGCGCAGGAAGCGGCGCACGCCTTTGGCCTCGAGCACACCGACAGCCGGCGCGACGTCATGCATCCGCTGCTATCGCCCGAGCAGATGAGTTTTCTCGACGAGGACGGTCCCGTTCTGGACGGCCGACTCTGTGGCGCTCCGACGCAGAATTCGCATCGCCGGCTGATCGACGCCGTGGGCGTCTGGCAAGGCGGGGAAAAGCCGTTCGACGACGGTTTGAAAGACGATCGGACGGGGCCACGGTTGCGGGTCGAATCGCCCACCGCCGGAGCGCAAGTGACGCAGCCGCTGATCCTGGCGGTAAGCGCCGACGACGACGGGGGCATCGAGTCGGTCACCGTCGAGTTGAGGGATGCGGCTGGGCGTGTCGAGCGACTGTCACTGAGCCGCCCGCCCTATCGCTTCTCGCTCGGTGGACTGATGCCGGGGCCGGTGACTCTCCGGGTGAATGCGCGTGATCGCGCCGGCAATGAGACTGCGATCTCCCACCCACTCGTCGTTGGCGAGCCCGCGGCTTTGCCCGGCTGGGGCTGCGCCGTCGCGGCCGGCGGACCGGAGCACCGCATTACAAAGGCCCCATGCCCCCCCGGGGGAGCGTTGGTCTGGGCGGCGTTGGCAGCAGCGTTCGTCAGGGCCGCGAAACGGCGGCGGGCTGGGGCAAGGGTGGCGGTCGGACCCGGCAGCCCTTGCACCGGGGCACGACGTCCTCTATAAACACGCGTTCCGAAACGTCCTGCCGCCCGTGAAGAAGAGGTCACCGAGCCATGCCGAAGAAGGGTCTGCATCCACTTTACAAAGCCGCCACCATGTCTTGCGCCTGCGGGAACAAGGCGGAGTCGTACTCCACCCGCGGCTCGTTCATGGTGGACATCTGCTCGCAGTGCCACCCGTTCTATACGGGTAAGCAGAAGTTCGTCGATACGGCGGGCCGTATCGAGAAGTTCAACACCAAGTACAAGATCGCGAAGAAGCCCGAGACGACCTCGACCGAGGGCTGAGCTCCGCACGACGCGGCAGTGCAGGTGCGCGGGGGGCATTCACCTTCCCCTCGCCCACCTTCCCCTCGGCCGTCGTGAGCGCTCCGTTTTGGTTTTCGTTCACCAGTCTCCCCGTCTGATCCCGCGGCGATCTCCATGCTGGACACCCTCCTGCTCGCCAAGCTCTCCGCGGTCGAGCAGCGTTACGAGGAGATAGGCGCGCAGCTTTCCGATCCCGAGGTGCTCGCGCGCCCCGGGGCGATGCAGAA
Source organism: Myxococcales bacterium (assembly GCA_031398585.1). GTDB lineage: Bacteria > Myxococcota_A > Polyangia > Fen-1088 > Fen-1088 > JANNNO01. The sequence continues at coordinate 27,032 of JANNNO010000089.1, forward strand.
GCTGTCGAAAGAGCATGCCGACTTGCGAGAGCTGGTCGAGGCGCTCCGACAGTACCGCGAGCTCGACCGCAAGATTGCCGACGCCCGCGAGATGCAGCGCGATCCCGAGATGCGCGAGATGGCGCATCAGGAGGAGTCGGAGCTGACCGAGACTCAGGTCGGCCTCGAGGAGCGCCTCAAGCTGCTGCTGCTGCCCAAGGATCCCAACGACGACAAGAGCATCCTGCTCGAGATCCGCGCGGGCACCGGCGGAGAAGAGGCGGCTCTCTTCGCCGGAGATCTCTTTCGCATGTACACGCGGTTCGCCGAGCGTCGTCGCTGGCGGATCGAGATCGTGTCGATGTCTCCGGCCTCGGCGGGCGGCATCAAGGAAGTCGTCGCCAACGTCGATGGCAAGGCCGCCTATTCGTTCTTGAAGTACGAATCAGGCGTTCACCGCGTGCAGCGCGTTCCCTCGACCGAAGCGCAGGGTCGCATTCACACCTCGACCGCCACCGTAGCGATCATGCCGGAGGCCGAGGAGGTCGAGATCGACATCGATCCCAAAGACCTCAAAATCGATGTCATGCGATCCGGCGGCCCCGGCGGCCAGTCGGTCAACACCACCGACTCGGCGGTGCGGCTGCACCACCTTCCTTCGGGCCTCATCGTTCACTGCCAGCAGGAAAAGAGTCAGCACAAGAACAAGGCCATGGCGATGAAGCTGCTGCGTACGCGGCTTTACGACATCGAGCGCGAAAAGGCTGACAGCGCCGAGCGCGAGGCCCGCCGCAGTCAGATCGGCAGCGGCGATCGCTCCGAAAAGATCCGCACTTACAACTTCCCGCAGGACCGACTGACCGACCACCGCATCGGTCTGACCAAACACAACCTGCCCGGCATCATGGACGGGGCTCTCGACGACATCATCGAGAGCCTGCGCGCTCACTTCCAGGCCGAGGCCTTGAAGACCGCCGCGGCCGGCTGAGCGCACCGCCGCGGATCTTCAACGCCTAAGGCGCGAGCGTTCATAAAAGCCAGCGGTCTCAGCGCCAGCGGTAC
>JANNNO010000119.1:0-32840 GCA_031398585.1 Myxococcales bacterium
CTGGCCCGGCAATGTGCGCCAGCTCGAGAGTCTCGTCCGTCGTCTGACCGAGCGCGCGTTCGCGGGTGGAGCGCAAAAAGGCCAGGAGCTCGGACTTTCGCTCTTGCGTGCGGGCGATCTGGGAGCTGGCGTGCTCATAGAGTCATCGGCGCTGGACGCCACCGCCGGCTCTGCGGGCTCCGAGGCGGGGCAACCAGGCGGGGGCCCCTCCCTGCCCTCGCATTCGACGCGAGACGTGGGCGCGACCTTCGCGGAGTTGCAGCGGCAGCGTTGTGGCCTCGAAGAATCGGAGCGCCAGCTGATCGCGGAAGCACTGGCCGAAAACGACGGCGTCGTCGCACGCGCAGCTCGCACACTTGGCATGAGTCGCACGGGTCTCCTTAGCCGGATGCAGACCCTGGGTGTGGCGCGACCCAATCCCGTCAAGGCCCCAGGTGCAACGACGCCATCGCCGGGTGTGGCCACCGAAGACGACAAGTAACGCCGCCACGAGGACGAGCACACGCGCATCGCCCCCCGCGTCTACGGATCCCACAGCGCCCAGGCGATCGCGCGCTCGTGAGGCATGCCGAGACGTTCGGCGGCGTGGACCGCCTGTCCGAAGCTCCTGCGGGCGGCGGCGATATCTCGATCGCGGCCGTGGCGGAGGTAGCGAAGTCGATGCTGTTGCCCAAGCGCGACGAAGTACCGGGGCCGCGCGATGGGATGATGGCGCGCCAGACGGGCAAAGGCGCGCACGGCGACGTCGAGGTCCCGGTAGTAGGCGGTCCCCTCGTCGCCACCTTCAATCGCGGCCACGAGGACATCGATCGCGGGCCAGAGCCCATGCAGACCGAAGAAGAACGCCGGATCCGACGCGGCGGCTCTCGCGACGGTCTCCTGCGCACGCCGCAGAGCGGATGCGCGATCGCCGCAGCCGAGATCGGCCAGGGCCCGCAGACCTTCGAGCATGATGAAATCGGTCGGCGTCGATCGCTGGGCGTCGGGCTCGATGCCGGTCAGACGCGTGCGGGCGTGCGACGCTTCGCCACACATGAGCGACATGCGCGCGTGGTTGGTTGCAGCCCACAATCCTGTCTGTCGATCGCCCCGGCGTTGCGCGCTCCGGGCGAGCTCGTCGGCATGTGCGTAGGCGGCGGCGGGGTCCGCGTGAAAGATCGCGATCTCGGCCAGCAGCGAAAGACAATCCTCGCGGCGGCGTTCATCGCCCACCCGCGCGGCCAGTTCGACGCCCCGCTGCGCGACGTCCCTGGCAGCGCAGAGCTCGCCGCGACTGATCCGGTAGTAGCCCTCGACCGTGTGACGCCAGACCTCACTGGCCGGGTTGTGCGCTCGGCGACCGGTGGCGCGCGACAGGTCGAAGTAGGCCTCGGCGGCGGTCGGCCACCCGACGATGCCCATCACCACCGCCATGCTCGCGTAGGACCGCTCAAGCTCCGCGGTGGCGTCGGCTCGCTCCGCCAAATTCAGCGCGGCGATGCCAGCATAGAGCGCTCCCGCCTGATCGGACAGCAGGTATCCCACGCCTTCGCAGCAGCGGGCGGCCTCGGCGCAGGTGGCGGCCGTGGCGGCCTGCTTCGTCGCGGGATCCGACAGCTCACGCGGCAGCCACCGGCGCAGCCCCTGGCGCACGAACTCGACCGCTACGCGAGCCTTGAGCCGAGTGCCCTCGGGGAACGGGTGCCCCAGCAGCTCCAGAGCCTGCCGCAGGTGGCCGCGCCCGACATCGACCTTTCCGAGTGCCGTCTCCGCTTCGCCCAGGTGGCGCATGAGCGTCGCTCGTCGTCCCGGGGCCAAACCAGCCGACTCTGCCAACGCGGTGGCCTCGAGCAGGTACGCGATCACATCGGCGTTGGCGTAAACGGCGCGCGCGGCGGTGGCGGCCCGCTCGAGATAGTCGACGCCCTTGTCGAAGTGGCGCGCGGCGATCCAGTGGCGCGCCAGCGCCGGGTAGAGTTGCTGTCGCTCAATCTCGCCAGCCGCCGCAGCCAGCGCGCCCTCCACGATGTCTGCCGCTTGCCGATTGAGAGCCTCGAGCCGCGCCGGAGCCAGCTCCGCCAGCAGCTCCTCGCGCAACCTGTCGTGGGTAAATCGCACCACTTCACCGGCGGCGCCGACAATGCCAAGGCGAACCAGGTCCTCCATCGCCGTGTCGGCGCGGTGGTCATCGCCGAAAGACGAGGGCAGCCAGGCGCGGGGGTGCTCGCGACCCAGCACCGCACCAAGCTCGGCGAGCGCGCGTGCGTGCGCTGGCAGGCGGGAAAGGCGCAGGTGCATCAGTCGTTCGATCGACGCCGGTACACCGAGCCGCTGCATCTCTTGCCCCCAGCGCGCGCGCCGAGCGGGATGAAGCAGACCTTCGCTCGAGACGAGGCAGAGGTACTCGCTGGCGAAAAACGGATTGCCAGCCGCGCGCTCGGTGACGGTCGCGACGATGGCGCTCACGGTCGCATCGCTCGTGTCGCCCTCGTCGAGCACCGCCGGCAGCGCCGCGGTGACCAAGCTGGCCATATCGTTCGGCGCCAGGCCCGCAAGCCGCACGGAAGGAACGCCGGCATTGATGGCCCGCTCGAGCGCAGGCGGCATCTCCTCGGCCCGCGCGCCCAGCAAGACGAAGACACGTTCGCCGATCGCGCGCGACGGCAGCGTCATCGTTGTCGGTGAGGGCAGCTCCGGGCGAGCTGGGGCCGCCAGCGTCGCCAGCCAACCCAGCGTCAGATCGTCGGCCCACTGCACATCGTCGATGACGATCAACATCGGCCCGCGCTCGCCCAGCCTGGCGAGTACGGCGCTGAGGGCGTCGAAGAGACGTAGACGGAAAGCCTCGGGCGGCACGGCGGGCATACGCGCCTCGATGCCGAGCGCGCGGGCGATGGCAGGACTGAGCGGCGCCAACCAGGCGAGGCCCGCGGCGGCGAGCCGCTCCGTCTCGACAACGCCGCCCTCACGACAGGCCGCTGCGATTGCGTTGAGCAACGGTTGCAAGGGAGCCAGCGCCGCCCCGTCTCCGCCGCGCGCGCCAGTGCCGCCCGTCGCTCGCGCCCCACCGACCACGATGCCAATTCCGCGGGCCCGCGCACGATGGGCGATCTCGAGCAGGAGCCGCGTCTTGCCGATTCCGCTTTCACCAACGACGGCGCCAAGCCGCAAGCCCGGTCGCGCGAGCCACCCCTCGACCGTCTCGAGCTCTTGCGTGCGCCCGACCCATTCAGGCCGCGGGAGGTAGCGATGGGGCGGCTGCAGCGCCGATGGCAACGTGGAGTCTCCCGTCGCGATCGAGCCGTATGCCGACGACGATGTCGGCGACGTGAATGCCGATCGGATTGCCAACGCTCTTGCGGCCAGCCGATGACCGACGTCGCTGGCAAACCGCGGACGATCTGTGGGCGCCTTGCTCAAGAGCGCCGCGATCAACCGCGCGAGATCGGGATCGCAAGCGCCCTGTGGCACAGGTGGGGCGGGGCACTCGAGATGTCCCTTTATCACCTCGCGCGCCGACCCTAAGAACGGCAGCCGTCCCGTCGTCGCCTCGAAGAGCAGGCACCCCAAAGCATAGAGATCGGCGCGCCCGTCGCAGAGATCGCCACGTAGCTGCTCGGGCGCCATGTAGCCGAGCCGCCCGCCCGTCGCCGCTGCGGCCTCGAGGCGCTCGCGGTGACTGGCGCCCGGGGCCCAGGAGGCCAGGCCGAAGTCGATCAACACCGGCCGGCCGTCTTCGCGAACGATGACGTTGTCGGGATTGAGGTCGCGATGAACGAGGCCGGCAGCATGCACGTGGCTCAGCGTTTCGCAGAGGCCCGCGAAGATCGGCAGCAGCGATCCCGACGTTCTCGCGTCCCGAGCTCGCACCATCACTGCCCGCAGCGGCTCACCTTCGACCAGCTCGAGCGCACACCAGCGGATCGCCGCCGCCGACCCCGGAAGTCCCGGGGCCGCCTCGTGCAGCCCGTGGCCCAGCACGCGCACCACCCCGGGATGGCCGAGCCGAGAGAGCGCGGCGACCTCGTCCTCGAACTGACGGTCGTCGACCTCGCCATGCGAGGCAAACTTGAGCGCGACGAGCTGCCCGGTCTTGCCATCACGGGCGCGCACCACGGTGCCCATGCCGCCACGGCCGAGCATCCCTTCGATGACGAACCTGCCGATCTGCGCCGGGATCGGTGCGATCACCCGGCGAGACTACTCGATTTGCCGCTAGGCCCGGGCGGGCTCGGGAAGCTCCAGCCAGAAGCGCGCCATCAAGTGACCCCGGCTGGTGGCGCCGGATCGCCGCAAAAGGGCCGTGACATGGGCCTCTACCGTCGCTTCCGAGCGGCCCACCTGCTCGGCGATCTCTTTGTTGCTGAGGCCGAGCAAGACAAGACAAAGCATATCGCGCTGCCGGTCGGTCAGGGCCCACTGGCGAGCGGCTTCTGCCAGGCGGCTGGTCAGCCGGTCGACGGCAGCCTTGGGTAGTTTGCACATCGAGGGCGGCCCGAGCGAAACGACCAGCGAGCTGGGACCAGCGGGAGAAGCGTCCGAGATTTCGTAGGGCATGCCAGTGCCGTCAGCAGGTTCCACGCCACGACCTTTGCGTCGTGAAACGCTTCGTTTCTTGCCACTTTTGCTCTGCGCCATGCTCCGATCCGACGACGAGCGACGACGTTCGCCCTCAAAGCGGGACGAACCCCGTCGCGCGCCTCCGTCAGTCAGCCAGCCGAGCACCGCTCGGCGCGCGATTGCCGCGAAGAAGCGCCGACGTGCAGGCCGCCGTCCCTGCGCAACGGTCGGCCGCAGCCCAGCGAGTCTGGTCAGCGTCCCCGTCACCGATCGCGAACGGGTCGAGCGGCATCCCGCGAGGCCTGGGCATCATCCTGACGACCCTAGCGATTCCGGCGCGGCTTGGGATCTAGGGAGAGCCCTATGCCCGCCTTCGCGGGGGGCAAAAAAAATCCCTCCGGCGAGACCGCGGGAGGGATCTGGATTTGCCGCCGCCGGTTCAGGGACGGCGACTTCACACGTGGGATGCTAGAGGCAAGAGAGGTTGATACGCGAGCCGAGTCCGGCCTCGGCGCCGACGCGAATCGCAGGACGCGCGGTGGGCGTTCCCGTCCGGGTGGCGCAGGTGTAGTTCAGCAGATAGTCCTTCTTGCAGCCGACGGCGGGATCGCCGATCTTCTTGAAGTCGATTGTGTAGCTGCACGATCGACGCCCGTTGCACTTGGCAACGACCTTGCTATCCGCGTGCTCGACACCGCAGTTGCGGCCGTAGCGAGCCAGGGTCACGGTGATGGTCTTGTCGTTCGCGAAGGGATAGGCATTGCGGGCACCCGCCAGGTCCGAGGGGGAGAGCTGGTCAGTCTTGTGCGACCACGGCTGGTCGACCTGGCGATCGTTGTCCTGGTCGCGGCAGTAATTCATGATCGACGCCGCGTCGTAGCTGGTCGACAGCGTGTCGCCGCCTTCCGGCTCGAAGCCATTGTTGACGTCATCGGCCTTGCGGGCGGCGTCCTTGGCGGCATCACACCAGGTCTTCACGTGATCGGGAATGTCGGTTCGCTTGTGCTCGTGCACGAAACCGATGACGTGACCGAACTCATGCATGGCCAGCGCCCGCAGCATCTGCATGTGGTCGACCTTGTTGCCGTTGAGCTGACTGCAGGTGTTGCCCGGGATGCTCGGCGAGCAGTAGGCCATGTTGATGTTGAGCACATTGGCGACGTGGTTGCCCGCGCCCAGCGGAGACGTGCCGCCGATCGCGTTGGTGTTGTTGTAAGGAGTCAGCGACACCAGGACTCGCCGCGCCTTGCGCGGGCAGCTGAAGTCGAACTTGAGGTTGGCGAAGTAGCCCCAGCTGTTGCGAACCGCGCTCTCGACCTGAATCCGGGCGGCGTTGAAGTCGACCGTGACAGAGCCCGGCTTACCTTCCGGGGTGGTCGGCTGGATGCAGACCGGGACATTGCCGCTCGGCCAGAGATCCACGCGCCCCGCGACCGGCTTGACCAGCTCCTCCTCCGTGATCTCCACGTCCTCCTCGCCCTCAGGGGCACAGGCCGCAGCTCCGGCGACCAGCAACCCGACGACAGGAAGCCACGAACTCCGAACCAAACCCCGAGATCCCTGACGAACACGCTGCGAAGCAACCATGGATGAAATCCTCCAGAAGGCGAGAGTGGCAGGACGGTAGCCGAGAGTTCTCGGCCAGTCCCCGCCGGAGTTGCGTCGCCCGGGAGGATTTTCCTTCTGAGATGCCTGGCTCCGAGGATTCCGTGCGGCGGGGTACAAAGCGTCCAGCTGTCTCCTGGTCGGTCTCTCTCCGCTTCGCTGACCGCCCCGCAGGAACTGGAACTCGAAGAACTTGCTCGAGTTCCAGCTCCTGGGGACGGGAGCGAAAGATCGGACAACTCGGTCGGTGGTACTGCCCGGCTGGCGCGCTAGCTAGCTAGCTACGTGTGGTTCATTCAGGGGATCTCGACCGCAAAGATGCTGCAACCCCAGACCGAGCCGTTGCCGTTGTTCGCGTATACCTTGACCGCCTTGCCAGCCAGCTTCGCGCCGACCAGAAGCGCGAGCATAGTCTTGGCCCCTTCGGCCGTGACGCCAGACTGCCCCACCGTGATTTCTCCGTGTGCAGGGGTCCCAGCGCCCACCACGCCACAAAGGGCCGCGCCGGAGGAGAGAGAGAATCGCACCGGTCCGCTCCCATTTGATTGAAGCATTCCGATCGTTCCTTGCGTCTCCTGCGCGAACACCTGCGCGGGAGCGAGCGTCCCCATGAGCATCGTTGCAGACATGACGGCAGTCAGTTTCAGAGTTTTCATCGTGGTCGTCTCCTTCGGTCTTCCTGGTGTTTCGGTTCGATCAGAGCAAATGGGTCAAGAGCGGAACGATCCAAGCCGGAGGCGCCGTCGATCCGTTCGCGGGGCGGCTCTTGCATTCGGGCAGGGTCGGATTGCTGCAACAAAGCTGGATCTGGCGAGCGCTCGGCCCGAAAAGCATTTCAAACCCTGCGCTGTTGCCTGCGTAGCCAGGCGGCATGAGGATTGAGGGTGTGGTCATCACGTGCGGTGTGCTGCCTATGTAGCGGCTCGTGAGAGGACCGCAGCCCCATCCACTTTCGGAGCTCACGCCAAAGCGGTGACACGAGACACACGCATTCTTCTCAGGCTGAATCAGCGTCGCGGGTGCACCGAAGAGGTTGGCGAAGTTCGAATCAAACTCGCCCAGGGGATTCCACGTGGGCAGATTCGCCTTCTGGGCCACGTAGGGCGACCAGATGAAGGGATCGGCCGAGTGACAGCCGGTGCAAGCAATGCCACCCGGCCCCCTGTTCTCATTTTCCATCCAGTAGGTGGACGCCGCCACAGACCGCTCTGATGGGCTGGGCACCGTTTGTCCATCGAGCTTCTTTCTCAAGGGGCTCTGAAAGAAGCAGGTACGACCCGTCGTCCGGTCGTGCTGGATGACCGCGATGTCGTCGAAAAACGGATCCCGAGGGCCATTCGATGCTATGTATTTTCGGCAGATTGCCAGCGTGGTGACCGAGGGTTTGCCGGTATTCAGGTTGTGCAGGCGGGAGAACGGGACGCATTGGTTGCCACTCATCCCCAGCTGAACCGGGTTGTCGCACTTCCCGTCGGCGACCGGTTTCGTCTGGCTCACGCCGTTGACGGTGATCTCGAGCAGATCACCATCGAGGCAGTTGAAAGGTGGAATCACTCCCATCTGTTCGGCGCACTGGTCGGCGTAGTCGGCCCGTGCCGGAGGCGGCGCCGCAAACGATGCCGGACCGTGAAGGATCGCAACGGTCAAGATGGTCAAACCGCTGAACCCTGCGCTCAGCAAGGGTTGGGATGCACGAATCCTCCGGACCGGGCTCACAGGGGCGCGAGCAAACGATGAGGCCCGCAAACGTTCCGGCGGGGGTGTGCTCGCGGGTGATACCGAGAGGACGTTGGACGTGGACATGGTGCGGACTCCTTCCGCGCAGCGAACGTGGACAGGCGGGCATCACCTTCGGCTTCGCTGAGCAAACAGATGGAGGCGGCGACCCTTCTTTCGTTACAGCCTTATCGGAAAAGAAGAACCGCGTCGGCTCTCGGACTATGCTCGCGGCGCGAGGTGGTCGATGAGCGAGCCCGCGCTTCCCCCAGGTGAGCCGCGCGCCGACGAGGCGACTGGGAGTGCCTCGTCCGAGATCGCAGCGGCGTCCGCCTCAGCCGACCATCTGGGCCAGGCGCTTGAAGAAGCGCGTCCTTCGGATCCGGCTGGCCTCACGCTCGAGCAAGTGCGTATGGCGCGAGCTCTCTTTGGCACGGCACCGGCCGCCGCCATCGGGAGGTTCCGCGTGTTAGACCGCCTCGGCGCGGGCGGGATGGGAGTCGTCTACTCTGCGTTTGATCCCGAGCTCGACCGCAGCGTCGCTCTCAAGCTCGTTCGGGTGCGCGAGGGCGACAACGCCGTCGCGCTGCTGGAAGCCAAGACCCTCGCGCGGCTGTCCCACCCGAATGTCGTTCCCGTCTTCGATGTCGGCGTCGAAGGTGGCCACGTCTACATCGTCATGGAGTTCATCCGCGGCCCGACCTTGCGGCAATGGGCGCGCGGTCGCCTCCGTTCTGAGGTGGTGGAGGCGTATCGTCAAGCCGGAGCTGGCCTCTCTGCCGCGCATGCCGCGGGCGTGGTTCACCGTGACTTCAAGCCAGACAACGCAGTCGTTGGCCCCGACGGCCGCGTGCGGGTACTCGACTTCGGGCTAGCCTACGCAGCGAGTGGGGATCAGACAGACCCCAGAGTCGGTATCGCAGGTACGCCCCGCTACATGGCGCCGGAGCAGGCCGCCGGTCTCGGTGTCACGCCGGCCGCGGATCAATACAGCTTCGCCGTGTCACTTGCCGAGGCGCTTGCAGTCGACGCCACCGGCGAGCGTGGTGGCGCTACGCCTGGCTGGCTGGCAGCCATCATCGATCGCGGCCGGGCGGCCGACCCGCCAGACCGCTTCTCGTCGATGGAGGCGCTCCTGGCCGACCTCGGGCGCGATCCGGCTCGACAGCGACGACGTGGTTTCATGCTCATAGGGCTCGTCGCGGCTTCGCTCATCGCCGTGGTAGGGGTACGCGCCGCCGTCGTGTCGGATCGGGAAGTTTGCGAGCAAGGCGCCACACGCCTGGCAACGGCATGGCTGGGCGCGAACCCGACGGCCCTCGTTGCACGCGCTGCCGCTCTCCAGACCGACCCGGGACTCAAGTCTCGTCTAGAACAGAGCCTTCGCAGATTCACGGCCAGCTGGATCGCGGCTGATCAGGATGCATGTCACTCCAGCCGACAACGCAGTCAACCGGATGATCTTCTCACCCGCCGCGTGGTCTGCCTCGAGCGGAGCCGTACGAGCTTGAGGGCGTTCGCCCAACTACTGGCGGATGCGGCGCAGGCTCCAAAAGCAATCGACTTGGCAAAAGCCGCGCGCGCACTGCCTGACCCCGACATCTGCAACGACGCCGTGGTCCTGGCCCAGGAGGTGCGCCCACCACCGCCGGATCAGGCGGCAGCGGTGGGTTCAGTCCGCACAGAGATCGACCGGGCGCGGATCGAGTTGGCCGCGGGTCGCCTCGAGCGCGCGGGATCTTTGGCAGAGACCGCCACGCGAGAAGCCAGGCGTCTCGAATACAAGCCACTCCTCGTCGAATCGCTGCTCGTGGCGGGTCACGCGAGGTTGCTCATGTCTGGAGGAGATCATCGCCGGTCCGCGGTGACGACGTTGCGGGAAGCGGCATTGCTAGGCATCGAGTCGGGAGCGGTCGCACTCGCAATCGAAGCCTGGGCACGGCAGGCCTGGGCAGACGCGACGACTGGTGGGGCGGAAGCTGCCTTACGTGACGTGGAGCTAGCGACCGCACTGGCAGAACGTCCCGAGGCAACCGGTTTTCCGCGAGCGTTGCTCTACAACAACCTGGGTGGCGTCGAGTTAGCGAGCAACGAAGGCAGCGTCGCGCGCGCGGCGAAACTCTTCGAGCGCGCCTATCGAGAGGCCCGCGGTATCAGCGGCCCCGGAGCCGTGGAGTTGACCGGCATCGGATTGAATCTCGGCATTACGTCGAAGGATCCAGCGCAAGGCGATCGACTGTTGCGAGAAACCGAGGACAGGCTTGGCGCCCTACTGGGTCCCGATCATCTGAAGACTATGGAGGCCCGCTGGTACCGCGCGATGATGACACGCAGCTTCGCTGGGGCGCTGGTCCTGTTGGGGCCGCTGTGTGACGGATACGCGCGACATGGAGAGCTTCCCGCCGACGCGGCCGCGTGTTGGTCCGAGATCGGCTTCATCAATATCGAACTCGGCAACGTCGCCGCGTCCATGGCAGCCTACAAAAAGGCCGTCGCGACGAGGGTTCCCGGCGCCGCTGCAGACACGATGGGCAATCTGGCGCTCGCGCGGGGAGACTTCGTCGAGGCCGCCCGGCAGTTTGGCGGCGGATTGCGCGGATTGAGATCGCGTATCGGAAAGCCTGCCTGGTGGGACGCTTACGACAGCGGAACTCTCGAGCTCGGCCTTGGCCGCGCCCAACTGGCTGCCGGGAAGCTGCTGGCTGCTCGGCGCTCACTCGCGCGCGCGGAGGCGATCTTGGCGGCCACCGTTTCCTCTCGTCCCACCGCGCGATTTGATCGACGCTTGGGTCGAGCCCGCATCGAGCTCGCCCGGGTACTGGCCGCGACGGGGTCGCGGAAGGCAGCCGGCGCCATGGCCGCCTCGGTCGGCCCTTGGCTGCGGGAGGCGGGGTTCCCATCGGCCGTCGTGGCCGAGATGGACCGCCTCCGCACAGCGAAGGCGGATCAGAGCCGGCGAAGCGGGGCGCGAACCTTCGGCTCAGGAAGGTCGCCGCGCCCGTGCCAGCGCGCGGGCGGATGCATAGAAATGACACGACCAAGCTGTCGCCACTGATCCACATCAGTCTGCGCGCAAGGCGGTATCACGCGGGAGTTGGTAGCGTTGCACGCAGCCTCGATAGCGTCCCGAGGATGAACGTCAGCAAGTCGGGGTTGGTTGAGACAGACAGCGCCGGTATCCGACCAGATGGCCTCTACCTCACCGAAGGACAGATTGTCGCCGGTGGTGCGAAAGTGGGCCTTTTCCAAGTGGTGAGGTCCGTCGAACAGACCGCGATGGTCGACATAGCGGAGCGGCTGACCGTTCCGCGTGAAGGATTCGCCAGATCCGCAGTAGTCAGCTGACAGCATCTTGACCATCGCTTGGCGGTCTTCGGGTTGTGAAAGACGGGTTGCCGCATCGTCCGCGATCTCTTGGAGCTGTCGACCACCGGCATCCGTGTGTCGGAGGGCATGCAACTTCCACATGCCGCTGCCAGCACAGGCCAAGTTGAACCACCCTTCATCCCCCGGGCCGGAAGCGCGAACCGTCTTTTCACCCGAATGAATGCGGTCGCCTGAGAATACGAACGCCCTGTATCGCGCCGCCTGGTCCTCGGGATAGTCGCCGAGACAGATCGGCCGGCTGAAGTCGGGATGGACCGGTTCCTCGATGGCGCCGAGATGTTTTAGCCTCACGGGCATTCCCCGACGCTGGCCCTCCAGCGAGAGCATGGACTTGCGATATTTGAACGTGTAGGCCGGTGCCATGCCCGCCCCGGGTCGAGCCCAGAATTCCTGCGTGTCATCGCTGGTAAGCAGGAGCTCATACTGCGCCCCAGTCTCTTCATCCTGGAGTTGGATGAGAAGTCGGTTCACCAGGGGCTGCCTGATGAATTCGGGAAGCTGTTCTTGGACTCCACTGCCTACAACGGAGAGGCGATCTCCCTCGACTTTCAAGCGAACCTTTTTGGAAGGCCCCGTAGAGCAGGTCAGAGTGGCGCCTTGGATCTGCCAAGCGTCGCAGGTCTCAGCGCCGACAATCTTGATCATTCCTCGGTTGGGCTGAGGAACGCCCGTTTGGGGAAAGTGCAGTTCATCGAAAATGCGACCGTCGCCAATGGTTGCGACGTTGGTCCCGCAACTGGGGCATGACGACGACTCGGCTTCATACGCCAGGACTTGGGTCTCGAGGTCTTCGTCGGCGGCCAGAGGTTGGCAGGATGCGAGAAGCAATCCCAGGAAGGTGGTGGAGGGACGGATCACTCGGCTGTTCATTGAAAACTCCACGGTTTTTGAATCAATCGTGGTGGTGGACGCTCGAGGCGGCCGGGTGTTTCAAAAAAAATGCGTTCCCGACGGCCCTCTACTCGCGAATCGACGACGCTTCGATAGGTACCTCGTCGACTTCCCTCAGCGAGGCGAGCAGGCGGTCCGGTTCGGCCCCCGCCTCCGCCGCTCCGACAGCCCGTCCCGCCAGCCGATCGCGAAGGGCGCGGCGGGCCCGCAGCAACCGGACGCGTATGGTCCCGTCGGGAACCCCGAAGATTTCACCCAGAGCGCCGGCGTCCAAGTCCTGCCAGTAGTGAAGTTCGAGGAGCATTTGCTGCTCAACGGGAAGCCCGAGCAAAGCGGTACGAAGTTGCCCAATCTCCTCGGCCCGTGCCATCCGCGTTCCCAGGGTGGTAGCTAGCTCTGCGATGGAGGTGACTGCGAAGTCGATGTCGTCCGACCGGCTCTTCCGCCTGAGGAAAGTCAGGAACTCACGCCGGGCAATCGCGAATAGGTACGTGCGAAAGCTGGACTCGGCGCGGAACTGATCGCGCGCGCCCAGGCAGGCGACGAACGTCCTCTGAGTTAGCTCGTCCGCCTCAGCGGGAACCTTGTGCTGGAAGAAGCGAAAGACCGAAGCGAAATGCCGAGCGAAAAGCTTCTCAGCCGCCTCTCGATCACCGCCCCGCCAAGCTACGACCAGGGTGACATCGGGATCCTGGGCGGCTGGCTCCATCGCGGCCCATTGTGCCAGCGAGTGGCCCATCCTGCGAACGATTGTCCCACCGGAGGGCACGGCACGTGCCCGATCGGTACCCGCTCGCTTGAAGAAGCCAGCGAAGTGCTCGGCGCCGCCAACCCGTCATCAAGACGCCTACTGTTTGAACGATCGTGACCACCACGCAGGCGCGGAACTCGGCTGCTCACTGCGCGCCGCGATCAAGGAAGACATACGAGAGGAACTAGGCCGTCGAACGGCTCACGCTCTTTTCCTTGGGATGGGCGTCGCCATCGTTGTTCGTGCCAATCACGCTCCGTCAAGCGACCGAGATTTCGACCACAGTGATCCGCTCCCGGGGAGACCTCTTCGGCCCGTCGCGGAGATACAATTCACGGTAGAGCTTCTCGGTGTACTCGAAGCCCTTGTGCTTCGCGCGCTCCGCCCACCGAATCTGATGCCAGCCACTGTTCGGTTCCGAAAGATACGGGCCGCGGTACACGATGCTGCAAACCTTGAGCGGACCGAGGTGCTTGATGCGATAGCCCTCCCGGTTCTCTGGACAGCGCGAGCCGTTCGGCACGACGAACCCGGTTTCGAAGACCATCGGCCCCTGTGCCCGCGAGACCCACTGGTAGAGCCAAACGGTCGGCGCGTTTGAGACCGTCTCGATCTGATGCTCGCCGGCGAACTCTCGAAGCGGAACGAGGTTCGTGTGCGGGGCCATCTCCTCGCCTAGGTTGATCGGTTGCCGGCTACCCTGCACGAGAAGCGTTACCGGTGGGTAGTGCTTTACGACCGGTTGCGAGATCGCGAAGTGCTCCGTCCGAGCCGCCCAGTCGAGTTGGTCGCGATCCACCTGTTCCTTCAACGCATCCGCATCGAATCCAACAGTTTCCAGAGTCTGAGTTTCCCCGAACACGCTGGCGCACCCCGCGATGGGCGAGAGACAAGCCACACCCGCCAGCAAGCCCCTGCGAGACACGCCGCGCCCGAGTTCCTGCCTGCTCATGAAACCTCCTCCTTGGTCGTCCCAACCAACTCGCACGGCTCCTTGAATAGACCCGCGAGGCGAGGACTCCGTGAACTATCGCCTGGCAGCGCAGTTTCGACGACAGGTCGTCACTAAGACGCCTACTGTTTGAACGATAGTGACCATCACGCGGGCGCGGAACCCACGCCTCACTCCGCGCCGCGATCGAGTAGCCGGTATTGCAGCGCCTCTGCGATGTCGCTCGCTTTGACGGCGGCGCGGCCCTCGAGGTCGGCAATGGTGCGGGCGACGCGGCGGACGCGGTCGATGGCGCGCGCGGAGAGGCCCGTGCGGTCGACCGCGCGTTCGAGCAAGGCGTGAGCGCCGGGTTCGAGCGCGACGGCTTCGGCCAGCTCGTGCAGGTGCAGGCGCGCGTTCACGCGGGACGAACGAGAGCGCTGTCGGTCGCGGGCGGCGGCCACGCGATCCCGCACCGTCGCGGTCGGCTCTCCCGGGTCGCGGTCGGCCAGCTCGCGGTAGCTGAGCGCGGGCACGTCGACGTGCAGATCGATCCGGTCGAGCAGCGGGCCCGAGAGCTTGGCACGATACGAATCGATGCGGTTGCCGCTGCAGGTGCAGATCCGGCGGGGGCTGCCGAGGTGACCGCACGGACACGGGTTGCACGACGTCACGAGCATGAAAGAGGACGGATACGTCACCGTTCGTCGGGCGCGCACGATGGAGATTGCGCCTTCTTCCAGCGGCTGGCGCAGGGTCTCGAGGGCGGCGCGGGGAAACTCGAGGAGCTCGTCGAGAAAGAGCACGCCGTTGTGAGCGAGCGAGATCTCGCCGGGGCGGGCGTTGTTGCCGCCCCCGACCAGGCCGGGAACCGAGATCGTGTGATGAGGCGCGCGAAAAGGACGCTGCCGCAGCAGCGCACGTCCATCGAGCATGCCCGCCACGGAGTAGACCATCGTCGTCTCCAGCGCCTCGTCGAAGGTCAACTCCGGCAAGATCCCTGGTAGTCTCCGCGCGAGCATGGTTTTGCCAGAGCCAGGCGGACCCACGAAGAGGACGTTGTGTCCCCCCGCTGCTGCGATCTCGAGCGCTCGGCGCGCCAGATCCTGACCGCGTAGATCCGCCAGATCGGGCGCCCGCCCCGCCTCTGCTGTGATCGCGTCCACCGTGGGTGCCGACGGCAACTCCGCACCCGAGAGCAGGTGCTCAGCGAGCTCGCCGAGATGACCAACGGGCCTTACGAAGTCAGCCCCCACCACCGCGGCTTCGCGTGCGTTGTCGCGCGGAACGAAGAGACGCCGCACACCCCGATCCCGGGCCCAGGCCGCAATCGGCAGCACGCCCCGCACCGGGCGAATGCTCCCGTCGAGGGCAAGCTCGCCAACCATGACCGCCCCGTCAGCCGCTTCGGGCGGCAGCACGCCCGCCGCCGTCAGAATGCCAACCGCGATGGGAACATCGAAGGCCGCTCCGTCCTTGCGCACGTCCGCGGGAGCCAGGTTCACCGTGATCCTCTTGGGCGGCAGCTTGATGCCCGCGCTCTCGAGCGCCCCGCGAATGCGGATGCGCCCTTCCTTCACGCCGGCGTCAGGCAGCCCGACGATGTGACAGCCGGGCAGCCCCGTGGCCACGTCCACCTCGACTTCAATCGGCGAAGCTTGAACCCCAATCACCGAGGCAGAACGAACGTGCGCGAGCATGCCCGACGTGTTTGCGAAGCTCGTGCCATGTCAAGGGCCGCCAGGACCGCGCCGCCGTCAGCCATCTGCACGCGTGCCAGCGCGCTTTTCCGGTCGCGTGACCGAAAGTCTCGCAGCCAGCCGACCGATCCCCGTCCGCCCGAGCGAGCGGGACATTCGTTTGCGCGCCTACCAACGTCGATGCCTCGATCGGGAGGCATCTCCTGTCACTGGGGCCACTAAGCCTCCGTGGCGATGGCGAGCATGTCAGCTACAGCCCGGCGGCTTCCAGCGCGGCCCAGCGCAGATCGATGTACTGCTTGATCTCGTCTTTGCTTCGTTCCGGGTCGACGTACTGCACGTTGCGCCGGTCGGCGCGGATGCGCGCGCCGAAGATCGACCAGAGCTTATCGACCGTGCGCTTCATGCGATCGGCGTTCATCACGCCCGTGCGCAGCTTGCGAACGGCGTCTTTGTAGTAGGCGAGGCCCTCGGGTGTGGCGGTTAGCTTCTCGAGCACGATGTCGCGGAAGGCGGGGTTGTGATCGGTGCAGCCGGTCTTGGGCTCCGGCTTGAGAAAGTGGGGCATGAGGTAGTTCTCGCGCACGAACGTGTCGTCCGGGCCGAGGATGACCATGCGGGTCTTTTGCAGCTTGGTGTCGTAGTAGGTCCGGAAGTTTCCGCCGCTGGTCGAATAGCCGTCGCGATCGCCGGCGAACGCGTTGTCGATGGCGATCTGGTCGACCCACTCGCGCAGGATCATCTGCGTGTCGGCGCGGGCCATGAAGCCTTCGGCGGGACCGTTGACGGCGGTGCAGAGTGCGCCCAGGGTCTCGCCATTGCCCACCATCGGATTGAAGTCGCGGGTATAGGCGCCCTTGATGTTCTCGCAGCCGTCGGCGGGCGCAACCAGACCCTGGCAACCATCGGCCTCGTAGGCGGGACCATCGTCGTTGCCGGTTCGCTCGCGCACGAAGCTCTTGTTGAACGCTTCTTCGATTGAATAAAAGCCGTACCACTCGCCGTTGACGAAGATGTCGGTGAACGTCGATCGCGGCGCCATCACGTTGGCCTCGCGCATGGCCCGGTAGATCAGCGCCTGGCGCAGGCCCGTGATGTCCTGCCCGTTGTTCTTGATCCGCATGCGCGTGATGCCGCGCAGGTTCTGGCCTTTGACGTTGCGGTTGAGATCGAGGCTGAGGTTGGGCTTGGCCTTCTGTTCGAGCCGACTGCCGAAACCAAAGGTGTGAAAGGCGACGCTTGGCAGGACCGTGCCGTCGATCTTGAAGTCCGCCGTGAACCACCTCGGCTCGGGCCGCAGGCCGTAGTGGGTGTGGTCCGCCATGAAGGCCTTCCACATCTCGGGCGCCATCGTGATCTCGATGCGATGGACCCGGTCGAGACGAAAGAACGACGTCGGCCCCAGCTCGCCGGCAGGCTCCATCTCGAGCGGCTCGCCGCTGACCCCGCCCGCTCCCCCCGGTGAACCACCCTCGCCGGTCTCGCCGCCCAGAGGCGGTGGACCTTCGGCGCCCGGGATCGGGAAATCGTCGGCATTGTGACCACAGGCCAGCCACGTGACAGCCAAGAGACAGAACCGCTTCACGAGCTACAGACTAAACATCGTAAGGCCGAGGGGCTAGCTCATCGCCGCGGCGGCGGAACGCGTCGCAGGGGCCACGGGTTGCCCCATAAATCGTTTTCATGCGAGGAAAACTCCGGCTGTTGACCCGTGCCGGCGGCGGGTATGATGGGCGCCGCCCCGCTTGGAGGAAGTTCCCATGAAGCGTGCACCGCGGCGACCGGCTCGTTCGAAGTCCGCAGGCGAGGCAACCCGCCGCCAGTTCCTGACCACCGTCGCGCTCGGCGCGGCGTACACGGCCTGCGGCGACAAGGCCGTCAACGGCACCGGTGGTGCTGCAAACGGTGGCTCGACGGGAGCCGGCGGTGGCGACAACGGCAGCAAACGCGACGCGCGCGCACCCGAGGGCCGGGCCGGCGGAAGCGGCGGCGCTTCCCATCCGGGTAGCGGCAATCCGGGTATGGGTTCGCAGGGCCCGGCGCCGACAACCGACGCCGCTGCCAACCCGAACCCAGCGCCCGATGCCTCCGCACGCGTGGAAGTCTCGGGCCCCGCGGAAGCCAAACCCGACGCAGCTCCCGAGGTCGTCGCGCGCGGCAAGAGCGCATCGGATCAGGTCATGCTCGGCAAGACCGGCATTCGCGTGTCGCGGCTCGCGCTCGGCAGCGGCACCCACGGCTCGGGCGGGACCTCGGAGCAGACCCGCCTCGGCGTTCCCGCCTTCTCCCGCTTTCTGGTGCAGAGCCTGGCCGAGCAGGGCCTCAACTTCTGGGAGACCGCCGACGGCTACGGATCGCACCCTCATGTCAAAGAGGCGATCCGGCAGGTGGGGCGCGACAAGGTCGTCGTACTGACCAAGTCGAAAGCCAACACGGCCGCCGAGATGCAGGCGGATCTGGATCGGTTCCGCCGCGAGCTGGGCGTCGAGCAGATCGACGTCGTGCTGTTGCACGCGATCACCGACAGCAACTGGACGCAGAACTACGCAGGCGCGATGGAGGCCCTGTCACGCGCCAAAGAGAGCGGTGTCATCCGCGCCCATGGAACGTCCTGCCATTCGCTCGGTGCCTTGCGGTTGGCCGCCCGCACGCCGTGGGTCGAGGTCGATCTTGCGCGCATCAACGCCGCGCGGATCGAGATGGACTCGGATCCCGCAACGGTCATCAGCGTGCTGCGCGAGATGCGCGCGGCCGGCAAAGGCGTGGTCGGCATGAAGATCCTCGGCGTCGGGGCGCTGGCACGCACGCTCGACAGCGCCATCGCACATGCGGTGAAGCTCGACGCCATCGACGCCTTCACGATCGGTTTTACCAGCCAGACGCAGCTGCAGCAGGTAACGACGAAGATCGCGCAAGTCGCGGTGTAGTCATCGCGCAAATCGAGATCTGATCATCGCGGGCGCGATCATGCGATCGCGCCCATGCGCGCTTCGATCAGGGCACCAGCGTCACGTCGTCGAGGAAGTACTCGGTGGCGTCGTCGGTCTGTGGCTGCCAGCGGATGTTCATGACGCGCGAACGCAGGGCGGTGGTCAGATCGACCTCGTGAACCGCAGGCGCCGTCCCGACCGTGATGATGGTCAGACGGTTGTTGGACTCTTTCACGCAGGCGCCGTTGCCGATGGTGAAGTAGACCGATACCCGCTTCGACGCTGCCGACGCGCGCAGCGAGAAGCGCAGCTTCTTGTAGGCGCCGAGCTCGACCTCGCAGCCGTTGCTGCGAAAAGCTTCGGAGAGGGCTGCGCCACCGGCCCCTGCGGTCCAAACGAATTTGGCCTCACCGGCAACCTGGGAGATCGTGGCGCTCTCTGCGATCACGGGGCCGTTCAGTCGATTCTTGCTCGCGTCAGTGTCGGCGAAATCGTCGACGATTGCGGCGCCGGCGGCCGGGACGCACCCGCTGCCGAGGCAGTTGCTGCCTGATGCACAACCGGCGGCACCCGTGCACGAGGTGAGGCAGCTCGAGGCGCCGCAGGCGTAGGCACCGCACAGCCGGATCCAGCTGGGCCCACAGGTGCCGAGACCATTGCAGGTGGCGGGGCCTTGTTCGGTAGTACCGCTGCAAGTGGCCGCTCCGCACGTGGTCCCGAGGGGGTGCAGGCGGCAGGCCCCCGCGCCGTTGCAGCCGCCCACGCGTTGACAGGACGCCGCGGGATCGGCGGGGCATTCTCCCCGAAAGTCGGCGCCCACGGGCGTTGGCGTGCACGTCCCTTCCGTCCCGGGCAGATGACAGGCGTGGCAAGCCTCGGTGCAGGCACTGCTGCAACAGACGCCATTGGCGCAATGACCGCTGGTGCATTCGCGACCGAGGCCGCAGCTCTGTCCGAGCGCGCGCTTGGGAACGCATTTGTTGCTCATGCAAAAGGAGCCCGTCAAACAGCCCTCGTCGCCTCCGCAAGCGCTGGCGCAGGAGGACCCCTGGCAGACACCAGGCGCACAGCTTCGGGCCGCTGAAGGGGCGCGACAGGCGCCGAAGCCGTCACAGGTCCGAGCCGCGACCTCCATTGCGGCTTCGCACGTCCCGGCTGCACACTCGGCGCCGGACGGCTGCAGGCGACACGCGCCTTTGCCGTCACAGGTTCCGTCGCGCCCGCAGGGCCTGCCCGCCTCGGGCGCGCAGGCGCCGTGCGGATCTTGTCCCGCAGCGACCGGGGTACAAGCCCCCTCGCGACCGGGCGCAGCGCAGGTCGAACAGATGCCGTCACAAGCGGTGGCGCAGCAGATCCCGCGCGTACAGTGCCCCGATTGGCATTGCGAACCGAGGGTGCAGGGCCGTCCGTTGACGACCGGGGGAGGCACAGGTGCGTCCGGGACGTCCGCGTCTCGGTCCGTGTGCGGCTCGAGGCTTCCGATCTCGCTACCACCTGGAGCCGTCTCGCCGTGCCCGTCCACACCACTGTCGGTGGTGGGAGACGCGGATGGGGAGACGACAGCAGGACCCGGTCGCGACAGGTCCACGCAACCCGCGACGGCGACGGCCAACAAAGCCGCGCAAGTCAGCCGCAGTGTGAGGGACACGCCGAAGGGTATCGGCGTTTGCGTACGCGAGCTTAGGTCCCGGCCGACATGGCCCCCCGGACCGAGCTCTCAGGCGCTGGTTGCTAGCCCTTGACGCAGATACCCGCCGCGCAGATTCGGTTGCCCTTGCAGGACTGGCCACAGCCGCCGCAGTGGTCAGTTGAGGTCAACAGGTTGACGCAGGCACCGTCGCAGGACGTGAGGCCGACGCCGCACCCGCAACGGCCCGACGAACAGGACGAGCCAGCGCCGCAGACGGTGCCGCACGCACCGCAGTTGAGTACGTCGCTGCTGGTCTTCACACATCGCCCGCTGCAAGCGACCGAGCCGCTGGGGCAGGCGCACTTGCCGGCGACGCAGCTCATACCGGCCCCGCAACCAACGCCGCAGGCTCCGCAGTGGTCAGCGTTCGACGCGAGGTCCACACAGGCGCGAGCGCACGCCGTGGTCCCAGCATCACAGAGCAGGCGGCAGCGGCCTTCGGAGCAGAGCTCGCCTTGGCCGCACTGATTGCCGCAGGCGCCGCAGTTGAGTACGTCGCTAACGATGTTGGTACAGACACCGCCGCACGCGCTGGCCCCTGGATCGCAGGTGCACTGGCCGGCCCGGCAGCTCGTCTTGCCGGTGCACTCTCGACCGCAGTCGCCGCAGTTGCGATTGTCGTCGACGAAGCTCACACAGGTGGAGGGGGTTCCCATCTGCCCGGGGCAGGTGGAAAGGCCTTCGGCGCAGCTCGGGGTCGGCGGCGGTCCGAGATCCCCTTGCGGCCCGAGATCCGCCGGCGGGGCGGCGAGGTCACGTGGGGCGGTGGTCGAGTCGCGCGAACCTGCCCCCGCGTCGGCGACGGCCGGCGGCGGCGGTGGCGCGAGTGTGTCGCGCGCGGGTGTCCCCTGCGTTGTCAGTGGCGGCGAAGGGGCAACGGCGGCGTCCGACAGGCCACCTCGCTCCAAGACACAGCCGCCGATGAAGACAGCCGAAGCAGAGAGGATCAGCAATGCTTGCAAGCCGACCAAACGTCGCACGGTGCTTCGCGAGGTGCTCGACAGGGGACAGTTGGTGCGCTCTTGATGCATGTCGTCCTTTGCGAAGGGTCCCGCCCCGCTTCAACGAGCGACTCCCACCCCTGGATACATCGAAGGCGGGAAGCGCGTGGCAGCGAGTCGCCGGTTGGGGGAGCCACCGGGGAAGATGGATCGCGATCGACCCGATGCCTGGAGTTCTCTCCTTTCCAGCAGCGCCGCGGCAGGACGCTGAGCGACCTGGCCCGTTGTCGCACATCTAGCCGGTGACGCGTCTGACAGCTAGGGGCGCAGCGACCATTCGATCGCGGCCACGAATAGCTTCTTGCCTTCGGCGGTCACGGCGCTCGGGCGGTGCCAGAAGAAGCCCATGCGTTTCGCCGGAGCTTTGAGGCCGCCGGCCATCTCGCCACCCTTGTCATAGGCAAAGATCGCCCACGAGTCGGCGGCCGCCGGGGTTGCGTCGGCAGGCGGCTTGGCGATCTTGATCGCGCCCGGCCCGAGGTCGCGGGCCCGGACGAGACGGCATTTCGTCGAGAGCACCGGGATGGTGCCGGCTGACAGGCCCGCCGCCAGGGGGTGGTCGGTCTTTTCGATGACGATGTTCACCGGCGTGGTCAGGTAGTTCTGCGTGTTCATCGTGGTGCCAAGACCGAAGGCTGTGGTCTTGCAGTCACGGCTGACGATGATTGGCACAGGCAACGTTCGGAAGGCGGGCTCAGGCGTGTCGATGCAATAGTTGTTGTTCGGGCCGGCGATGATGAGCGCGCGGTCCATCAGCTCCGCTGCCCGCGCCTTTTGTGAGTCCATCACTTCGAGCACGATGCCGTGCGACTCCTTCATGCCGTTCAAGATCTCGATCATCTGATGGCGCGACGGATCGTTGGTGTTGGGATCCCCGACCAGCAGGACGACCTTGTGAGGCCCTTTGGGAAAATCAGTGCTGGGCGGCGTGGTGTTGCCAACGTCGCTGGGCGGCCCACTGTCGGCGCCGCCCGCGCCCGACTGCCCACCCGACGCTGTGCCTGCCCCACCGGAACCTCCGCCCGAGGACGGGCCCGCGCCGCCGGTGCTGCCGCCGTTCGCGTTGCCCACGCCGCCGCCGGAGCCTCCTGACGAGGACGGGCCGGCGCCGCCCGAGGACGATGGGCCTGCGCCGCCTCCGCCGCCAGCGTTGCTGCCGCCGGTGGCCGCGCTGCCGCCGGTGGCCGCGCTGCCACCTGTGTTGCCGCGCCCGCCACTGCCCGGCCGAGCGCCGTCATCCGGCTCGCCGCCGCCGGGCATGCAGGCCAAGCCGCCGGTGCCGAGGGTGAGAAAGCCGGCGAAGAGCAGAGCCAGGATGGCGAGGGGCGGCAGGCGAAGCAAAAGCGAAGGCATGATGCGGGGAGTGGCTTTGTTGGCTAGCCAACACTCGCCAAAGGCGCCGTCGTGGTCGGCGTCGCCCTTCGCGATGGCATCCGAACCTGCCAACAGGCTGGAAATGCAAAACGGCCGCTCGTGAGCGACCGTTCGGCGAATCAATCGTTCGTTGCTGCTGGCTCAGGGCTCTTTGGTGACGATGCCGAGAGTCTTGGCGCCGGCGCCGCGGACCGTGTCCATCAGCTTCACGACCTCGCCGTAGTTGGCGTCGTCCTCGATCTTGAAGAACACGACCTTGAGCTTGTCGAACTTGAGCCGCTCGGCAATCTTGCTCGCGAGTCCCTCGAAAGCCACGGACTCCGTGTTGATGGAGATCACGCGCTCCTTGGTGTACTCGAGCACGATCGGCGCCATCGATGGATCGGGAGGCGTGGGATCGGTGTTCTTCTTGGGTACGTTGGCCGTCATGTGCTTGAGCATCGACGGCGTCAACACCATGAAGATGATGAGCAGCACGAGCACGATGTCGATGAGGGGCGTGACGTTGATTTCGGAGCTGGCGCCGCCCTTCTTGCCCCCTACGTTCATTCCCATGGTCGTGTCTCCTAAAAGCCGCGGGCCCGCTCAGTGAGTCGCGGGCGCAGCCGTGAGGCTCTTGATCTCTTCGGTCCCGAGCATCACGTCTTCGATGCCGGTCTTGTTGAGGATCTCCATCACCTCACGGACCGCACCGTAAGTCGCCATCGAGTCGCCCTTCACGAAGACAGTCTTCTCCGGGAAGCGACGCTTTTCGTCCTCGATGATACGACCCAACTCTTTGCCCTGGACCTGCCGGTTGAGCACGAAGATGTGTTTGTTCTTCGTGACCGACACGATGATGTCCTTGCCGTCGTCGGGCTTCTTCAAGTGATTCGTGGTGCGCGGCAGGTCGACCTGCACACCGCCCGAAATCATCGGGGTCACGACCATGAAGATGATCAGCAACACCAACACAACGTCGACGAGCGGCGTGACGTTGATGTCGCCGCGCACCTCGCCCTTGGGGTGTTTCTTCCCCGTTCGGGCGTGTTTGCGGATCTTCTTGAGAGTGTGTTTGGTGGCGCTGGCCATGGGTGTGACCCCGATGCGACGAGAGGTAGAGAACGCGACGCTACGCTACGATGACCTGATACCGCGATGATGTAGCCTTGCGGCTCTGGCAAGCCCGAGGGCTTACCAGCGCTGCGGCGGCTGAGTCGGCATCATCTGGCTGGGACGAGCGGCGGCCGCTGCCCCGGCGAAAGCGCGACCCTCACGGGTCATGCTGTCGAGAACTTCGCCAGTGGTCTCGTCGACGTCGACGGTCATGTCGTCAACGCGGGTGATGAAGATGTTGTAGAACCAGACCGACACGATGGCGACGGCGAGACCGACGGCCGTCGTGAGGAGCGCTTCGGCGATACCGGCCGAGACCGAGGCGAGACCGCCACCGCCCTTGGACGGATCCGCCATCATCTGGAAGGCGGTGATGATGCCGAAGACGGTTCCGAAGAGACCGACGAACGGCGCCGAGGAGGAGATGGTGGCCAGAGCCGGGAGACCGCGACGCATGTTCGCGAGCTCTCGCTCCTTGACCCGCTCCATCGCGCGGCTGACCTGGTCGACGACGATTTCGAGCTCGGCGGGATCGGCGGCCCTTGGCCCCAATCCTTCGACGCCTCTCACGAAGTCGTTGATGCCCGTGCCAATGACTTTGGCGACGGGGCTGCCGCGGAAGCGCTGCTCGAGGCCAGCGGCTTCACGGAGACGGCCGGTCGTGGCGACCAGCGGTTGCAGGGCACCGATGTATCCGATCGATTGCAGCCGACCTTTGCGGAAGGTCAGGAATCGTTCGACGGTGACCCCAATGGAGTACATCGACATGATGAGCAGGATGATGACCACTGCCTTGGCCACGTAGCCCATCTGGGTCCAAAGACCTACGAGCGAAAAATCCATGATCCCTTCTCTCCTTTTGACGGTCGTACTTACGCGAAATCTTGTGAAAAGCTGCCCCGAAAGTTCTGCTAATTCGTCGCCGTGACCTGCACGCGTACGTTGGTGCAGAACGGAACCGGCCGTCCGTTGACGGTGTACGGCTTGTACTTCCAGAGCTTGATCTTGGCGATCCAGTCCTGGTCGACCAGTGGATCGGCGGGCTTCAAAGCTTGCACCGAAGTGACCCCGCCCTGCACCGAAACACAGAGCTTGAACAGACCCCAGACCACCATGCCACCGCGATTGAGCGCAGCGGGCAGGCTCGGCCGATAACGCGGGTCGTTCATGTCGGTGATGTTTTGGTTGGCGCCGATGTTGGGCGCCACGTTCACCGGCCCGCTGCCGGTGCCACCGATGATGCCGCCGACAACGCCACCAGCCACGCCACCTTCGACGCCGCCTTCTTCGCCGTCGTCCTCTTCCTCTTCAGGTTCGGGCGGCTTCTCTTTCGGCTGAACGATCTGGCTCGGCCTCGGCTGAACGACCTCGACCGGCTTCTTGATGACGGTCGGCGTCTTCTTGCGCTTGGGCGGAGGAGGCGGCGGGGGAGGAGGTGGAGCACCAGCCAGGAACGTGACGCTCACGCTCGGAGGCGAGAGCTCTTCGACGTGCCAGAACGAGTAGATCGCTCCTGCCACCAACAGCGCGGCGTGCAAGCCGAGCGAAAGCGAGTAGGTGATTCGACGCCACTTGGTCGGCGCCGACTTGTCTTGCGTAAGAAAATTCTCGAAGGCCATGGGCGATCTCCTGGGACCTTAAGAGCGCTTGGCGCCGCGCTTACCGCGCTTGCCTTTGCCCTTGCCCTTCTTCTTGTCGGCCTTGGCTTGAGCGTCAGCAGCTTTCTTCTCGCCATCGGCCTTGCGGTCTTCGGCCTGCTTGATGGCCTTTTGAATGCTCTCGGGCACGGCGAGGCCGCGGGCTTCGAAGGACTTGGCGGCCCAACGAAGAGCGTCGTCGATGCACTTCTGCCAGTCTTCGGGATAATCGAAGTAGGCGTATGACTTCTGCCGGTAGAGCAGATTGATGAAGGTCATCGCCTCGTGGTACTTCGGCCGCAGAGCGACGGCCTTCTCCAGGTATTTGACGCCGGTATCGGCCAAGTCCACGCGCTGCTGGCTGATGAGGTCGCCAGGGCCGAAGCCCGGGTGAACCTTAACCTCGCGCGGCTTGTTCGGGTCGGGACGAGGATCGTGCGTCGACTTCTCGGGACCGCCGCCCTTTTGGAACAGCTGCGTGTAGATGAACACGCCCGCGCCGTATTGCGCTTCGGCGTCGTTCGCGAGGACCTCGGCCTTGCGGCCGTACCACTCGAGCGACTCGTCGAGCTTGTTCCACTTCGAATAGACCTGGATGAGGCCGTTAAGGGCCTCGATGTCACGGGGGTTCTTCTTGAACCGCTCCTCGTACATCTTCGAGAGGATCTCGAACTCGTCGCTGTCGAAGAGGGTCTGAACGTAGAGCTGTTCGCCGCGAACGTCGGCGGGAGCGAGCTGCTGATAGCGCTGGAAGGCATCCTTGGCGCACTTGGCGGCCGAGACGCTCTCTTCGGTCTTCGAACCGGGAACCAGCATCTGGCGGCAGGTATAGCCCTTGTTGAGCCAGAGCTGCGGCAGGTTCGGGACGAACGGTTCGGCCTGCGCGAACGCCGCGACGGCTTCTTTGTAGTGGCCGTCCCGGTACAGGCGATTGCCTTCCTGGACCTTCCGCCTCCCGCGCACCTCGGCACAGCCGACGGTGAGGAACGAGAGCGCCAGAATGAGTGCGACTTTTCCTGGGAGCCGTGCGTTCATGAATCTCCGAACCAAGGCGGCGGAGTTTTCCCCCGAAATGGAGGGAAGTACATACACCGCGAAAGTGCGACCAGGCAAGCTACATGTTCCACGAATGTTCCTGGATTTTCGTGACGCCGGCGCCTAACGACGTCGCGATTTTCGAGGATGATTTCGACACCCGACAGGGGTCGCCGCGGTAGTCGAAATTCGTGGGTCATCCTTCGTTCTACAAAGTAGAAATACGCCAGCGCTAGCGACCGGTCAAGCGTGGATTTCTCTCACGCGCGCGTCAGGGCGGTGCGGTGTCGGCGAGCGGGAAGGCCTCGAGCACGCCGCCGCCACGACTGAAGTTCTTGTGTTTGCGCAACACCGCGCCCCACTTGCCCGCCACGATCCACGACGTCGGTCGTTCGTCGGCCGCGACGCGCACGAGACGGCTGATGGCGGGCGCCAGCGGATCCTTGCCCGCGGCCACGCCGGGCTGAGGCCCCGCGACACGCACCCAATAGATGTCGAGGAACGACGGGTCCTTCTTCTGGCGCGCGAGCGCTTCGGGGTGCAACGGATCGATGGTGAGCGAGAAGAGCAGGCTGCGCGTGCCGGCGTCCTCGCGCTCGTTGAGCGTCGTCGGATCGTAGTAGCGAATGGGCACCGGCAGCTCGAGCGGAGCGTGGCGTCCCAGCCAATCGTAGACATCGAAGGACTTGGTGTCGGCTGACATCACTGTATAGAGCGCCCGACCGGGGTATTTGCGGCGCAGCTCACCAGCGGTCGCCCAGGCCATCACGTCACCCACCGGTGAGCGCCAGGTGATCTTGTCGGCGAAGAGATCATAGACCGCCGCTTCGTCGGGGACCCGGATGTCGCGGGCCTTGTCGTAGCCACCGGGCGCCAGGCCCACCAGCACCGAATGGCCGTCCTGCCAGGACACCCCTTTGAGAGCGGGCTCCTTGAGATCGCCCGCCTTGGTGATGACGACGGTCTTGCCCTTGCCCGCGCGGGTCAGCTCGGTGAGCCGGTGCCGGTTGACGGTGTAAGCGGTGCCGCCGGCGGCCTTGCTCTCGCCGGTGGCGAGGAGAAAGCGGCCGCCGTTGCTGGTCACGACGTCGAAGGTGGCGGCCGGCCCGACCAGAGCGCCGGCTTTGCCCTCGCCGCCGAAGGACTGGGCGTAACGACGCCCGGTCGAGGCGTCGCGCGAGATGAGCACGAGGCCGACGCCGTCGTCGGCAAAGACCAGCCGTTCGAAGAGCCGCTGCGGATCGCCGATGGAAAGGGTTCGACGAGGTTTGCCGGTCTCGAGATCGATGACATCGATGCGGGCGAACGACGCGGCGTCGGTGAGCAAGACCGCCAGCGACTTCGTGGCCGGCGCGATGGCGAAGGTGTCGTCGATGAAGCCGCGGTCGGCTCGAATGCTGAAGCTGGGCGCTGTCGCTGGGCCACCTGGGACCGGCGGCGTCTGCGCCGACGCCGTCATCGCCGCCATCATGATCCATGTGATGGCTGCAGCGCCGATGGCAACAGCCGGCGCTGGCGAGGCGGGCGAGCGCCGCGATCGGCCAGGATAGAGATCGGCCAGGGGCGGTCGGCGCATGACGCGCATTATCGGCCGCGCCTGCTGGGGCGCAAGGGGCGAACGGGCGAACGGCCGGGAATTGCCCCGCCCGCCGGTGCCGTCAGTCGCGACAGCAAAGGGCGCCGCCTCCGCCTGGGCCCGCCTTGCTGACCCACGCCACCTCTTCCAGGTGGGCGGGCGCATCGCCGCAGTTCCAGAGGCCGCCGGTGGCGAGGCAGTCGGCGAACCCGAGGCGGCGATCGAGGGGCGCGCAGCTGGCGTGGGCGGGTGCTCCGAGCGAGCCGCAGCCATGCAGATCGTTGCGCCAGCCAGCGGACGGCGCGCAGAGGCCGGCGACCGAGCCGCCCGCACGGACGACGAAGAAGAGGGCGTGGCCGGGGGGCGCCGCACCGGCGCAGCCGGAGCTCGAGCGGCGGGCGACATCGGCGGCGTCTTCGCAGACCCGCCAGCCGAGCGCGCAGAGATCGGCGACCGTGCAGCCGTTTCCCGCCGGATTGCGGCTGCTGTTGCCCGCCTGTCGATCGCAGTGAGGGGCGCGGGTGGGCGCGTCTTCGAGCCCGGCGAGACGGAAGCCGCCCGCGCACCCGGCGATGTCGGGCCAACGCGCGAGATCGTTGAAGCCTTCCCGGGATCCGTCGGCGCACCCGATGTCGGAAGGCGAGCCGGTCGGCCCTGTCGGTGGCGCGAAGGAAGGCGCGACCTCCGCCGGCTCGGTCATGCTGGCCTCCGGTGTCGACAGGTCCGCGGGCACGTCGCTGCTGGCGTCAGCGACACTGGGGGGCTCGGCGAGCCCGGCGCCGTCGGCGCACGCCAGCGACGCCATCGCGACAAAAGCGCTGATGGCCAGGGTAAGGGCGCTGCGGAGCGAAGTGGCGATCCACGCAGTATAGGGTCGATGCGCCCATTGTAAGGATGCCGCTGCGGCGCGCTTCGACGTGGGGGCGGCCGCGACGGCTCGGGTTCGCAAGGCGGCAGGTAGCGCAAGCAGGCGGATCTGAGCCGAAACGTGGGCCCGCCGCGGTTTGACCTGCCGGGGGCCGTTCTCCATAGTGACGCCCATGCGTCGGGCGACCGTCGAGCGAATCACCAAAGAGACCCAGATCCGGCTCACCCTCGACCTGGACGGCAGCGGGCAGCGCAAGATCGCCACGCCGCTGCCTTTCTTCAATCACATGCTCGACACCGTCGCGCGCCATGGCCTCTTCGATCTCGAGATCGATGCCCAGGGCGACGTCGAGGTCGACGGTCACCACACCATCGAGGACGTCGGCATCGTGCTTGGGCAGGCCTTCAAGCAGGCGCTGGGAGACAAGAAGGGCGTTGTCCGCTTCGGCAGCGCCGTCATCCCGATGGACGAGACGCTGGTCACCGCAGCGACCGACTTCGGCGGGCGCGCGGCGTTCGTCTATCACGCCGATATGTTGAAGGGCCGCTGGATCGGCGACTTCGATGCCGAGCTGGCGCGCGAGTTCTTCGGCGGCTTCGTCAGCACCGCGCTGTGCAACCTTCACCTCGAGGTGCGCTACGGCGAGAACGCGCATCACATCGTCGAGGCGCTGTTCAAAGGGTTCGCGCGGGCGGCGCGCGCTGCCGTGACGGTCGACCCGCGCGAGGCGGGCGTGCCCTCGACCAAGGGCACGCTGACGGCATGACGGCGACATCGCTCGCCCGGCCGCGGGTTGCCATCGTCGATACCGGCAGCGGCAACCTGCGCAGCGTGGAAAAGGCTCTCTTCGTCGCCGGCGCGGATCCGGTGGTGACGAGCGACGCCGACGCCATCGCCGCTGCCGACAAGATCGTCGTACCCGGTCAGGGCAAATTCGGCGCCTGTCTCGTCGGCCTGGAAAAGAACGGCGGGGCGTTGAAGCAGGTCGTGACCGAATCGGTCAAGAGCGGCAAACCATACCTCGGGATCTGCCTCGGCCTGCAGATCCTCTTCGAAGGCAGCGACGAGGACGAGCACCTGCAGGGGCTGGGCATCATCCCGGGACGCGTGGAGCGTTTCGCCGTGCCGCCGCCGATGAAAGTGCCGCACATGGGTTGGAACGCCTGCGAGCGTGGGCCAGCAGCCGCACGCGCGCCGCTGTCGTCGACGCCCGAGGGCACGTACTTCTACTTCGTGCACAGCTTCTACCCGGTGCCGACCGATCCGCGCGACGTGGCCCTCACCAGCGACTACGGCGGGCCGTTTTGCGCGGCGGTCGCGCGCGACAACGTCTTTGCCTGCCAGTTCCACCCGGAAAAGAGCCAGGACGCAGGCCTTTCGCTGCTGCGAGGTTTCCTGAGTGCGTAAGCCTGGCTGCCTAGTCGGGTGCGGTGATCGCCCGGCGTAACCGCGCCACTTTCGTGTACTCTCCCGCGACTTTCACCATGTTGGTTTTTCCCGCGATCGATCTTCTGGGTGGCAAGGCAGTGCGGTTGTCGCAAGGCAAGCGCGAGACCGCGACGATCTATTCGCACGAGCCATGGAAGCTCGCGGTCGAGTTCGCCGCCGCCGGCGCGCCGCGCTTGCACGTGGTCGATCTCGATGCCGCGTTCTCCGCGGGTCGCGAGCACAACCACGACACCATCGCGAAAATCATCGCGGCCACGACCATGGAGGTCGAGGTCGGCGGTGGGCTGCGCACGGAGGCCGATTGCGATCGGCTGTTTGCTCTTGGGGCCCGCTATGCCGTGCTCGGCACGGCCGCCATCAAGACGCCCGAGCTGGTCGAGGCGCTGTGCCGGCGCTTCCCTCGTCGCATCGTCGTCGCAGTCGATGCCCGCGCAGGCAAGGTTGCTGTCGAGGGCTGGCAGGAAGACTCGACCGTGTCGGCCCTGGACGTCGGCGAAGCGGTGGCGCGCGCCGGTGCGGCCGCCGTGCTCTACACGGACATCGGGCGCGACGGCATGCGCACGGGGCCCGACCTCGAAGCGACGGCACGGCTGGCGCGACGGATCACGCCGTGCCCGGTGATCGCGTCGGGCGGCGTGGCGCGCCTCGAAGATCTCGATGAGACGAAAAAGAGCGGTGCCTTTGCCGTGATCATCGGCAAGGCGATCTACGAAAAGGTCTTCACCGTCGAGCAGGCGATCGCGCGCGCGTTCGCAGCGGGCTAAGCGATGCTGGCCAAGCGAATCATCCCTTGCCTCGACGTCGACGGCGGCAGAGTCAAAAAGGGCGTTCGCTTTCAGGAGCTGCGCGACGCCGGTGATCCGGTAGCGGTCGCGGCGGCTTACGATCGTCAGGGCGCCGACGAGGTCTGCTTTCTCGACATCTCGGCGTCGGCCGAGGGGCGCGCCACCACGCTCGACATGGTGGCAGCGACCGCCGAACAGGTCTTCTTGCCGCTGACCGTGGGGGGAGGCGTCCGGAGCGTCGAGGACGTGCGCAAGCTGCTGCTGGCGGGCGCCGACAAGGTCGGCATCAACACCGCGGCGGTGACGGATCCGGAGCTGGTTCGGCGGGCGGCCGATGCGTTCGGCAGCCAGGCGATCGTCGTCGCTGTCGATGCGCGCGCGCGACGAGACGATCCCGCTGGCGGCTGGGAGGTCTACACACACGGGGGACGCAAGCCGACGGGCATCGACGCGGTCGCCTGGTGCGCGCGCATGGCCGAGCTGGGGGCGGGAGAGATCCTGCTCACCAGCATGGATAGAGACGGAACCCGCGATGGCTTCGATCTTTTGCTCACGCGTGCGGTGGCCGATCGCGTGCCAATTCCGGTGATCGCTTCGGGTGGCGTGGGCACGCTAGAACACCTCTACGAAGGCATCACAAAGGGTGGTGCCGACGCGGTTTTGGCGGCTTCCATCTTCCATTTCGGGCAGCACACCGTCGGCGAAGCGCGTGCGTATTTGGCGGCTCGCCAAGTGCCCGTGCGGCGGATCGCTGCAGCTGGCTGAACCACCGCAGGGTTGCGTCCTTCGCTGCGAAGTTGCACCTTGGCGCCTTCGAACCGCCGACGTGACCGATCCGTCGGTGCGACGACTTGCGGCCCCCCAGGAGGATAACGAGACCCATGATCAAGACAACGACCATGAC
Organism: Myxococcales bacterium; assembly: GCA_031398585.1. Lineage (GTDB taxonomy): Bacteria > Myxococcota_A > Polyangia > Fen-1088 > Fen-1088 > JANNNO01. The sequence goes on from JANNNO010000119.1 coordinate 31,865, forward strand.
CGCGACTGCCGGTGCGTGCGCACCGCGGACAGGCCGACTGACCGGCTGCCTGACGATGCTCTTTTGCGTGGCGATGCTTGCGACCACGGCTTGTGGTGACGATCCGAAGAAGCCCCCGGCGGCAAATGGCGGAGCGGGAGGACGCGGCGGCAGCGGCGGCAGCGTCGCTGGTTCGGGCGGCGGCACCGCGGGTGCGGGCGGCAGCCAGGGTGGTCAAGGCGGCGGCACCGCCGGCGCGGCAGGCGATGCGGGCAGCAGCGATCTGCCCATCGGCGCGGACGGCAGCGTCTCCGACGGTTCGCCCTCTTCGGAAGTCGGCAGCGAGACGAGCAGTGAGACCGGTGGCGACGCGAGCGGCACGACCGCCGATGGCGGGGCCAGCTCGGGCGAATGCGGTGGGCCCGGACAGCGCTGCTGTCGCGGCAAGACCTGCAACGGCGGCGGCTGTTGCATCGTGAACAACAGTGGCAACGGCGCCTTTTGCGTCGGTGCTGGCCAGGCGTGCAAACGCGGCAACGACGGCTTTGCCGGCATGTGCAGCAACGGTTCGTGTGGCACCGCCGAGGCGCCCTGTGGCGCTACCGGACAGGCCTGCTGCATGGCGAGTGCGGGCGCAGCCAAGTGCACCGGCAACGGCACCACCTGTCGCATGGATAAGTGCGCCGGCTGTGGCCGCGCGGGTGAACCCTGCTGCAACGGTAGCGACGAAGAGGCCTATCCCTGCGCCGCTGGCCTCGTCTGTGGTGGCGGCACGACCTGCCAGGCTTGCGGCGGGGCCAATCAACCCTGCTGCCTCGGCGAGATCGCCTGCAGCGCGGGGCTGAGCTGCCAGGGCAGCGGCGGCGCGCGGCGCTGCGCTGGTCCCGGCGGCACGGCCGACGCGGCCGCCGACGTCTCCAGCGGCGGCTGAGATCCCGAGGGGCGCCGCAGGCCCGAGGGTCTGCGGCGCCACTTGCTTTTTCGTGAAAGGCGCCGC
>JANNNO010000122.1:0-25447 GCA_031398585.1 Myxococcales bacterium
GGGCGTCGAGCTCCCCGGACCGGTGACGCCGCCGTCGCCCCAGACGATCAGGAAGTTGATGCCATCGCCCGCGACCGCGGGAGCGCCCAGATCGCGCCGAGAAGCGGCGACCACCCGCGCCGGCACGTCCAGCACCGTCCCGTCGGGGCGTACGCGGACGGCACACACCTCATAGAAGCTGACCCAGGTGACCAGGAACACGCCAGCAGTGAACGCAACCGCCGGCCGGACCGTAGCCTGGGAGCACGGGCCGGTGGCAGGCGACAGCTGCATACCCGTCGGATCCAGCAGCGCGCCGTCTCTTAGCCGCGCACGCGTCGCGCGCACCTCCCTGCTGTCCCTCGACCAGACCACCATCTTGACGTCGGCGCCGGTGGCGATCGCCGTCCCCTCATGGCCGCCATGCGAGGCCACCGGCATCCCCGCCGCCAACGTCACCTCCGACGTAAGCAGCGAGGGATTGGTCAGCGCCGCCCGTTGGGGGTCGCCCGTCCCTTGCTCCGACCTTCCCGTGCACGTCACCAGCGTCAGCAGGACCGGCAACACGATCAGCCCGCGGCGGTCTACCACCCGATAGTCGAAAGCCATCGCGCCAGCTTCGTGCACGAGTCGTTCTCGGGGTTGCTGACGCGAAAGGCGAGCGACAGCAGTGTGAACAAAATCTGACGTCGAGAAATGCAGATTGAACTTTGAATGACCTTGCCCGTCGTCGATGCCGACAGCTCGAAGTCAGGACAGTCGAGAAGCGCACAACGTCGGATCGGGATAGGGGGTAGCGGTTTGCCCGCTACTCCCCTCCCACACCACCTGGCATGCGGGTCCGCACCAGGCGGTTCGGATGGTTGAGGTTACGCGGCAAGTCTTGGCAGTCCCTTTCGGTCGTAGAAGCTGACGGGGAAGGCGATGTGGAGAGCCTTATGAGCGGCGACCTTCCACCAGTTTCGGGCGAAGCGGCTGGCCCGCGCGGCGACGTGCTCCGAGATTCCTCGGGCGTGTAGCTCACGAAAGACAGTCGTCCCACGTTTCCACTGTTTGAGTTGCACCGCTCGTAGCCGGCGGCGGATCCAGTCGTCCAAGTCGCTGAAGATCCCCGGGGTATCAGCCAGGCGGAAGTACTCCTTCCATCCCAGCAGATAGCTCCGCAGATCCCCGATGACCTGGTCAATGCTCCGCCCTCCGTTCCTGGACGTGATCTCCCGAACACGATCCTTCATCGCGAGAAGGGCCTTTGGCGCGACCCTCCGTTTGATCTCGCGCCCCTTGGCTACCCAGAAGCTGTAGCCGAGGAATTTGCGATCCCACGGTCGAGCCACCGCGCTCTTGGTCTCGTTGATGCGAAGCTGGAGCCGCCTCTCGGCGTCGCCCTTTCAAGCGTGAGGTGAGATCTCCCCAGGTAAGAACCACTGCCTTCACCGCACAATCGCCGGATTTACGCCGCTTCCCTTTGGTCGCGAGAGCTTCGCGGTCATTGGCCCGCTCGCCCTGGTCCGCAGCGCCTCGTATCCGGTTTCTGTTCGTCGACTCGCGGTTTCGCTCCCCGCTTCTTTCGGCACCGGCCTCACGGTCGTCACCTTGCGGTTCGCTTGGGATCGCTGCGACCAGCTCTCCCAGAGGACTTTCACCTCCGAGCTGTGGGTCATGCTGGGCACACCAAAACGTTCGGGGCCCCGTCACTTGCGCGACGGAGCCCCGTTTTTCAGTCCGCGCCCGCTGGCGCTGGCTTTTTCAGATTACCGGCGTCGACGGCGGCGCGCGCTGAAGAGGACCGCGCCGAGACCGATCACGAGCGCTGCCTGTAGCGGCGAGCCTTTGCCGCGGCTACCGACGTCGCAGTCGCAACCGCCACCACCGCCGACGGCGACGGGTGCGTCCTTGCCGGTGTCTCGACTGGTGTCGATGGTTGCGTCGGGCCTGACGCCCGTGTCCACCGGCGGCGTCGTCGTGTCGGGCTTCACTCCCGTGTCCACCGGCGGCGTCGTCGTGTCGGGCTTTACCCCCGTGTCCACCGGAACGTCGGTTCCAGAGCCACCGTCCGTGGTGAGGCCATCGGTAGCAGCGACATCGCCCGCGTCGGTGCCGGCGTCACCCGCGTCGGTGCCGGCGTCGACCGGCGTGCAGGCGCCGACCACCGGCGTGTACACGCAGCCGCCCATGCCGACGACGCAGCTATCGATCGTGCAGGGGTTGTTGTCGTTGCACACCCGCGCACTTCCGATGCAGGCGCCGTTGGCGGCGCAAGCATCCATCACCGTGCAGACGCTGCCGTCGTCGCACGACGTGCCTGTTGCCTTGACCGGGTTCGAGCAGACACCCGTGGTGGCGTCGCAGGTCCCGGCCGTGTGGCATTGGCTCAGCGCCGCGCAGGTCACCGGCGTCGATCCGGCGCAGACACCCGCTTGGCAGCTGTCGGTCGTCGTGCAGGCGTTGCCGTCGGTGCAGGTCGTCCCGTTCGGTTTGTTCGGGTAGTCGCAGTTGCCCGTCGTCGTGTTGCAGGTACCGGGGTCGTGGCATTGATCCGGTGCCGCGCAGGTCACCGTCGTCGCTGGCGAGCAGGACCCCGCCTGGCAGGTCTCACCCGTGGTGCAGGCGTTGGTGTCGTTGCACGAAGTGCCGTTGACCTTGACTGGATTCGAGCAAGTGCCCGTCGTCGTGTCGCAGACACCGACGTCGTGGCACTGACTGGAAGCCGTACAAGTGACTGCCGGGCCCGCCGTGCAGGTGCCCGTCTGGCAGGTGTCGGTCGTCGTGCACGCGTTGCCGTCCGTGCAGGTCGTACCGTTCGCCTTGGCCGGGTTGCTGCAAACACCGGTGGTGGTGTCGCACGTGCCCACGTCGTGGCACTGATCAGACGCCGTGCAGGTTACCGCCGTACCCGCCGTGCAAGTGCCCGTCTGGCAGGTGTCGGTCGTGGTGCAGGCGTTGCCGTCGGTGCACGTGGTGCCGTCCGCCTTGGCCGGGTTCGAGCAAGTGCCCGTCGCCGTGTTGCAAGTGCCCGCGTCGTGGCACTGGTCGGACGCCGTGCAGGTCACCGCGCCCGATGGCGTGCAGGTCCCCGACTGGCAACTGTCGCCGGTGGTGCAGGCGTTGCCGTCAGCGCACGTCGTGCCGTTCGCCTTTGCCGGATTGCTGCACACACCGGTACTGGTGTCGCAGGTGCCCGCGTCGTGGCACTGATCCGATGCCGTGCAGGTGATCGCCGTGCCAGGCGTGCAGGTGCCGGTTTGGCAAGTGTCCGTCGTGGTGCAGGCGTTGCCGTCGGTGCAGGTGGTGCCGTCCGTCTTCGCCGGATTCGAGCAGACCCCCGTCGCCGTGTTGCAGGTGCCCGCGTCGTGGCACTGATCCGATGCCGTGCAGGTGACTGACCCCGATGGCGTGCAGGTGCCTGTTTGGCAGGTGTCGCCCGTGGTGCAGGCGTTGCCGTCGGCGCAAGCGGTTCCGTTGGTCTTGACCGGGTTCGAGCACGTCCCCGTGCCCGGGTCGCAGGTGCCGACGTCGTGGCACTGGTCGGATGCCGTGCATGTGGTGGTCGTGACCGGCGTACAAGTACCCGCCTGGCAGCTATCGCCCGTGGTGCACGCGTTGCTGTCGGTGCAGGTCGTTCCGTTCGCTTTGGCCGGGTTCGAGCAGACGCCTGTCCCAGGGTCACAAGTGCCGGCGTCGTGGCACTGATCGGATGCCGTGCACGTGGTGGTCGTGACCGGTGTGCAAGTTCCCGTCTGGCAGCTATCGCCCGTGGTGCACGCGTTGCTGTCGTCGCAGGTCGTGCCGTTCGCCTTGGCCGGGTTCGAGCAGACGCCGGTTCCCGGGTCGCAAGTGCCTGCCGTGTGACACTGGTCCGAAGCCGTGCACGTGACAGTCGTTCCTGCTGAGCAAGCGCCTGCCTGGCAGGTGTCGCTGGTGGTACACGCGTTGCCGTCGTTGCACGTCGTCCCGTTGGCCTTGACCGGGTTGCTGCACACGCCTGTGCCCGTATCGCAGGTACCGGCGTCGTGGCACTGGTCGGAGGCCGTACACGTCACCGCCGTACCGCCGCAGGTGCCCGACTGGCAACTGTCGCCGGTGGTACACGCGTTGCCGTCGGTACACGAGGTGCCGTTGGCTTTCTCGGGATTCGAGCAGACGCCCGTCGCCGCGTTGCAGACACCAGCGTCGTGACACTGGTCCGAAGCCGTGCACGTGACCGTCGACGTCGGAGCCCCGCAGGTCCCTGCCTGGCAGGTCTCGCCCGTGGTGCACGCGCTGCTGTCGTTGCAAGTCGTGCCGTTGGCTTTCGCTGGATTGCTACACAAGCCGCTGGTCGTGTCGCAAACACCCGCGTCGTGGCACTGGTCCGAAGCGGTGCACGTGACGGTCGAGCTCGGCGTGCCGCAGGTCCCCGCTGTGCACGTCTCGCCCGATGTACACGCATTGCTGTCGCTGCATGTGGTGCCGTTGGCCTTCGTCGGGTTGCTGCACAAGCCGGTTCCAAGGTCGCAGGTGCCGGCATCGTGGCACTGACTCAACGCCACGCAGACTTTCGGTCCGCCGGTGGTGCAGGTACCAAGCACGCAGACGTCGTTGACGGTGCAGAGGTTGCCGTCCTCGCAGGCGGTGCCGACCGGAGAGAGCGGGTTCGAGCAGACGCCCGTCGCAGGATTGCAGGTACCCGCTGTGTGACACTGGTCCGAAGCCGTGCAGGTAACCGTCGAGGTCGGAGCGCCGCAAGTGCCCGCGGTGCAGGTCTCGCCCGTGGTGCAGGCGTCGCCGTCGGTGCATGAGCTCCCGTTGGCCTTGAGCGGGTTCGAGCAGACGCCCGTGCCCGGGTCGCAGACGCCGACGTCGTGGCACGAGCTGGACGCCGTGCAGGTGACCGCGGTCCCAACCTGGCAGCTGGTCGCCACACCGTTGCAGGTGTCGCCCGTGGTGCAGGCGTTGCCGTCGGTGCACGACGTGCCCATCGCCTTGGTGGTGCAGGTGCCGTCAGCCGAAGCGCCGGCCGCCACGCTGCAGGCCTGGCAGTCGGTCGTGACGTTGCCGCCGCAAGCGGAGTTGCAGCAGACGCCGTCCACGCAGAAGCCAGAGCCGCACTCGACGTCCAGGCTGCACGCCACGCCAGCCGATACGCCGTCGAGCCGGGCTGCAGGTGCCGCCGGCAACCCGAGAACGCCGCCATACTTCCAGGGCGTCTTGTGGTTGATTCTCTGCTCGGTCGGGTCGTAGACGAGACGGGCGCGGAAGTGGTGCGCCGAACGCATGGAGAGTCCGGTGAACTCGTGAGTCAGCTCCACGCCCGTGAGGCCTGTCGAGGTGAAGGAACCCGTCAGCACGGTTCCCGTTCCATCGAACGCGGTGCCGACCGCTTTGCGTTCGACTTCGAGCTTGGCCTTGCTGATGCCACGAGCCGAAAGCGCGTTCATGGTCACGCGGAAGCTCGTGGTCGCGCTCGGAACGACCCCCCCGCGCGGGACGTTGAGGGTCTGCGCGGAGTTCTGACCGCGTAGACGGAAGGCGCGACCGCGGACGTTGCCGTAGTAGATGACCGTCTGTCCGGTGCCTGCCGAGGGCACGCCCGAGATGAGGTCGCGGACGGCGTCGCCGTTCACGTCGGCCGTTGCAACCGAGGTGCCCCAGGCCTCAGCGCCGCCGCTGCCGCCCACGCTGCTGCTGGGCGTGACGCCCAGGCCGGCGCCTGCCGCTTGCGCCAGGAAAACGTAGGCTCGCCCTTGGCTTGAGCTGTCGCCCGGCGCACCAACGACCACGTCGCCGTAGCCGTCGCCGTTGAGATCGCCGCCGGCAACCGATGTCCCGGCCGCTGCGCCGGCGACATTGGGCTCGTAGTGCCATGAGGTACCGAAGGCGGCCGCGCCGCCCGGAAAAACCGAAACACGGCCCTCGTTGACCTCGGTGTTGTCGTAGCCAGGCGAGCCGCCCACGACATCGGCGTAGCCGTCACCGGTGACGTCGCCGGCGCTGCCGACCGCGCTGCCGAGTGCTGCGCCCGCAGCCCCGTCCACGGTGTAAGGCGCCCCGGCACTGAGGCCAGTATTTGCACCCAAGTAAGCATAGACGCGGCCCGCGCCGCTCGAGAGGCCCGGTGCGCCGACGGCGACGTCGCCGTAGCCGTCCGCATTGACGTCACCGGCCGCCGCCACAGCGGTGCCGAAGAGGTCCCCGGCCGACGCCCCGTCCTTGGTCTGCGGCGTGGTCGTGTTCAGACCGCTCGATCCGGCGATGAACACGTAGATCCGGCCCGCGCTCGAATTGATGCCCGGCGCGCCAACCACCAGTTCGGTTCGTCCATCGGCGTTCACGTCTGCGAGTGCCAAAGAGGCCCCGAAGCGCGCTCCCGCGACGTCGATCTCGTGGGTGAAGGCCGAACTCGATGTGCCGGATGAGGAGCCCGGATAAATGTAGATTCGCCCCTCGTCAGCGGTGGCCATGCCCGACTCGGCATCCGGCGCACCAACCACGATGTCGCTGTAGCCGTCGCCGTTGATATCGCCGCCACCGGCGATGGCGGCCGCGAAGCCCCCGGCGCCCGTTGAAGCGCCGAGTGAGAAGGCCGCCGTGGTCGAAGGGCCACCGGCGGCGCCGTGATAGACATAGACGTTGCCGTCACCGGCCCCGAACGCGTTGGGTGCTGCGACCAGCACGTCGTCATAGCCGTCGCCGTTGACATCGCCTGCATTGGAGACCTTGGTGCCGTGCGCACCCGTTCCGGTCGCGGTCCACGAAACCGTCGACTTGACCCCGGTCGACTCCGGACCGCCCAGGTACAGAACCGCGAGGCCTTCGTTGGCTTCGGCGCTGCTGTAGTTGTCGGCGCCGATCATGATGTCCGAGTAGCCGTCGCCGTTGACGTCGCCGGCCCCCGCCACGTAGCCGCCCAGGTGAGCCCCGACCTGCGAGCCCTGGATGGTCTGGTCCGCCGACGAGGAGCTCGCGGCGACGCCGCTGGGACCACCCAAGAACAAGTGGGCAACGCCCTCTTCGTTCGAAGCCGTCACGCTGCGAAAGGGCGCTCCGACGATGAGATCGGAGTACCCGTCGGCGTTGACGTCACCGGCGCCGGAGACCATGCGCCCGAGGCGTTCGGTCGCGGTGCCGAGGATCGTCACGCTGGGAGTCACCGACGGACCGCTGCCCGAGCCATGGAAAACGAATACTTGTCCAGACGAGGTCCATTCACCGACCGCGATGTCCGCGTAGCCGTCGCCGTTGAGGTCGCCAGCGCCAGTCACCGGAGCGAGGTTGCCACCAGCGGTGCCGGTGTAGCTCCAGGCGGCGGTGTTCGCGATGCCGGTCGCGTCGCCGAGAAAGACGTACGCCGTACCGGTCGTCGACGCGCCCTGGCCGCTGACGATGACGTCGTCGTTGCCGTCCCCGTTGACGTCGCCAGCGCCCGACGCATAAAAGCCGAGCTGCAGGCTGGCGCTGGTTCCATCGATGCTTTCGAAGGCACCGACACCAGTCGAAAGGCCGGCGGCGCTGCCGCGAAAGAGCATGATCCGCCCGCCGTTGGTGGCGCCGACGTCGGCACCGCGAACGCCGACGATGACGTCGTCGTATCCATCGGCATCGACGTCACCCGCCGGAGCCACCGCGCTGCCGAGGAACGCCGAACCCGAGAGATCGCTTTCGTACTCGAAGGCGGCCGTCGTCGCGAGGCCCGCTCCGCTGCCGTGATAGACGAAGATCTTGCCTTCGCTGGCAATGCCGCCGTTGTAACCGGTGGCGCCAACGATGAAGTCGCCGAATCCGTCGCCGTTGACGTCGCCGGCGCGATTCGCCGCGCGACCATAGTGCATCTGCGCGACCGTGCCGTTGCCCGTCCAGGCGGCCGTCGTGGTCGGACCGCTGGCACTGCCGTGGTACACGAAAACGTGCCCCTGCCGGGCCAGAGCGCCCTGGGTGCTGAACGCAAACGACGCGAAGATGTCGTCGTAGCCGTCGTTGTTGACGTCGCCGGCGCTGCCGACCACCACGTCGAAGCTGGTGCCCATGGTGGCCTCGTTGGTCTCCTTCGACCAGGCCACCGACATCACCGTGTGCGCCGTCAACAGAGGGTCGATGACGATCGGGTACTTGGCGCCGGTGTCGTCGACCTCGAGGGCCAGCCCTCCCGAGCGTGCTCGCATGCGCGCCGGCAAGGTCTTCTTGTCGGCGTCCCAGGCGACCAGGCGGCTGTAGCGGAAGGTCTGATCGGCGCGCGTCTTGATGGTCGCGACGGTGCCTTCCTTGTCGAGGGCAACGGTTCCGCCCTTGAACTCGATGTCGACCCGGATCTTGCCGTTGCCCTTGGGCGACTCGTTGATGACGAAGCCCTGTTCCAGGCCGCCCGGCCGGTTCTCCCAGTATTCGATCGCCTGCGCCGCCGAGCGCTCGATGCGGCGAAGGCAATCCCCCTTGGGATCCTTCACGCCGTCGCTGCGACAGGCGCCTGCCGCGAAGTTCTTCGAACCGAAAGACTGGTTGGCCGAACCACGACCGAAGCCGAGCGCCCGCACCGACAGGGCTCCCTTCTTCGTCTGCGTGGTCGAGAGCAACGAGAGCGCTCCGTCCTGCCAGCTCGCCTGCATGCCCTGCGAGCGGTTGAACGCAGCCAGGGCCTTACCGGAGACTCCGATGCGGTACTCGTTGGCCGCAATCGAGGCCTTCACCGTGCGCATCCAATCGGAGCTCTCGTTGGGCACGCTCGCGCTCGTCGGAGCGGGCGCTGCCTTGTCGGGAGCTCGGTTTTCTTCGGACTGCCCGCAACCCACCACCGTGCCGAGGAGGGCCGAGATCCCCGCTAGAAATAGGGGTTTTCTGAACAGGGCACTATCGCGTCGGCGCTTCCTCATCGGCGTTCCTTTCGTAAGAAACAGGCTCGGGCTGCCGCATTGTAAAGCGGCGTGCGAGGACTTCGTCAAAAACCCGACGCTGCTTTAGACTTTTTCTGATCGCGGCGTGTGCGATTTCGCCTGCAGGTTCGTGTGCTTGGCGTTTCCTCGGACGCGCGCACCCGAGTAAGCTGAGTGCAACGTGTCCCCCCTCACTAAAGACTCGAGCGAGATCGATCGCGAGACCTCCGCCGACCATCACGACGACGTGCATGCGAGGCGTGACGACGTCATCGTCCGCAAGCTCCCCGATCGTACCGTGTTGCTCAACGGAACCACGGGGCACGCCTTCGAACTGAACGCGCTCGGCAGCGCCATCTGGGAGCTGCTCGACGGCGTTCGCTCCTGGTCCGAGATCGAAACCGAGCTGGCCCACAGGTTCGCCGCGCCCGCTGATCGCATCGCCGCCGACCTCACTGCGTTTCGCAGCGGCCTCGAGGGCGCAGCCCTGATCCGTCGCGTGCGACCGTGACGCCTCCGTCAGGTATCACCACGATCGTCTCGCGTTTTCAAAGTGGGTTTTTGTGCGAGGCCGTCGTGGGCGGTGGTGTCGCGTGGGATCTCGCCTCGGGCAACTACTTCTGGCTGAACGAGTCCGCCGCTCGCGTGGCGAAGGTCCTACTGACAGGCGACGCGACCGACGCGGCTGCGGCCGTCGCCCTTGCGTTCGGGCTCGACGAGCCAGGCGCCAGTCGACTCGTCACCTCGGTGCTGGAGAGCCTGACGCCCGCCGCGGCCCTATCACCGTTGCCTGGCGATGACTTCCCATATCGCCGCCACGGGGGCGGCTTCGCGCTCTTTTACAAGGACCGCCCGCTGCTGGAGGTCGACGAAGGTGTCCACGAGGTCCGCTGGCGGCAGGACGTGCCTTGTCCGCTTCCCCTCGCCTTTACCCTTCGCCTGCTGAGCCCCAAAGCGCTGCAGGCCCGCGGCGCCCTCATCCTTCATGCGGCGGCTTGCGCTAGAGCCGATGGGCTCACGATCCTCGGCGGGGCGAGCGGAGCTGGCAAGAGCACCACCGCGCGAACGTTGGGTGAGATCGAAGACAGAAGACCAGTCTGCGACGATCTCGTGGTGGTCGATGAGCCCAGCCTCGCTACGTCGCAGCCGTTGGCGCGCATCGAGGCCGAAGCCGCGATCTACCGCTGGTGCGACGATGCGGCCGAGGCGTTTCGTCGCGATCCTCGTTCATCGGTGGCATTGGCTGGCCTCACCGCAGCGGCCGGAACGGGCGCCACACTTCCGCTCGCGCGTATCTTCGTCTTGTCGGCCGAACGACGGCGAGGCTCGGTCATCGAACGTCGGCGCGTGCAAGTCGACGAGGCGCTGGTTCAGCTGCTCAGCATGGTCTTTCTGGGCGGCGATGATCGCACGACCGTGAGCGGCTATTTGTCAGGTTGCGCGCGCCTGGCCGCAGCCATCCCTCTGTTCAGCGTCACGGTGCCCGAAGGCATCGATCGCCTGCGCGAAGCGTTCCGCTCAGATCTCGAACACGACGTCGAATGACGAGGCCGGCGGCTGCTCCGCCGCCTCACGCGCGAAGTACGCGTGCCCCGAGCCGGGGCCTCCGTCGTGTTTGAGCCCCATGAAGACCCGTTCGACGGCGGCGCCTCGATCGAGCGCGCTTTCCAGCAACACACGTCGGTAGCAGTTGCCGCCGCCAGGAAAGAAGCGGTCGACGATGCCGATCGCACGGACGAGCCGCGCGCGATCCTGATCCGGCCGACGCCGCCGGGCCCGTCCCTCTCTGCGGAGCTTCTCCAGCAGCGGCATAGGTCCTTCGCGCTGGCGGTCGGCCTCCACGCGGGCAGCGATGGAGAGGACCCGCATCATTTCTGCTACCAGGGCCAAGGTCTCATCCACGGGCATCCGCGCCGCTCGGAGCCGCCCCTCAGCCCCGGTCTCGTCTCACTCGTCGACGCACTCCGCATTGGGCGGGATATGCTCGCCCTGGACGTTGCTGAAGCTATCGCAGTTGCGCGACTTGGCCATCGCGAGGAGATCGCGGACGTTGCCCAGGTGGCGAACGACGGGGGCTTCGTACGTGACGAGCGTGCCTTCTACGTCGGTCGAGGGCTGGGCGAGGTCGGCTAAGTTCATCGGGTGTCTCCGAACGCGTATGCGGGCGTGAAGCGGTGGGACGTTATAACAGGCGGAGCCAGGCTTCAAGGGTGGCGAGGTTCCATATCAGCGCCGAATCCATCCAGCTATCTGCAGGACCGCCTCTGACTTCCGGCTCGGATATGGCTTGAGGGCCGCTTGCCGGGAGGCGCGATTGCACCACGTCTACGACGGGGACGCCAAGAAACCGCGCCACGTTTGGTTGGCCGGCCAGAAGGTGATGCATGCTCGGTGCGGCCGCACGACTGCGATTGATCACCGCCGCTCCGAACAAGGTTTTCCGTTTCCGCGCCTGCACTTGCGCAGGCAAAACGTCGGCGTACGCGAGAGCGTGGAGGCGCCAGCGGTAGTGAGGCGGTCGCCAGACTGGCAGCGGCATGTCATCGGCCGCGGAAAGCACACGGACGTCGAGAAAGGGGCAGCGGCACTCGGCTGCGGCGTCGCCAAGTCCGCGCTGTTCGTTGGCCACGGCTTCGACAGCCACCGGCCGCAACGAATCGTCGAGGCGAAAAGCCCCCGCCCACCCGACGATCGGGATGAGCCCCTCGCGCGTGGCGGCGACGTCGGTGGCCGTTAGAGGGGCGATTTCGCGCAAGCGCGGGGCCAGCCATTCGGGAGCCGACTTCGTAGGACGCATCGCGCGTTTGAATCGCCGTGCCCAGGGTGGCGTGAAGAGCTTGGCCGCCGACAGGGTAAGCCCCCGCCGTGCGCGCCACGGCTGGTTGCGCGAGAGGATGGTCGAGCGAGCCACGAGATCCCAGCGGCCTTCGCGGGCGCAGTCGCGCACCACTTGCCAGACGGGATGGAAGGCGTCGCCTCCGTGGCCCGAGATCACCACGCGCGCCCCCTCGCGCTTCGCGATCTCGTAGTCCTTCGCCGTCCCGTTGGTCCGCGGGATCCGCAGCCCCGGCCCCGCGAGATACGGGCGTTCGAGATCCACCAGATCGGGCTTGGTCCCGTCCCACCATTCGTGGGGATAAGGCAGCTGCGCGGCGGTCGCGTTCATGTAGACCGATTCGTCGCAGTCGAGGCCGGGGTGCACGGCGCCCACGGCTCGCAATGAGACGCCGGGGTTGACCTGCCCGGCAACGATCGCCGCGACCGTCGAATCGAAGCCGCCGCTGAGGTGAACCAGCACCGGGTGATCTGTCAGCAGGCGATCCTTTACCGCCCGCGCAAAGACCATCCGGAAGTTCTCGAAGGCTTCGCGTTCATCACGAAAACGTTGCGGGCGGTGGGGGCGCCACCAGGGGGTCAACTTCACGTCGCCGGCGCGTGTGGCAATCAGCGTGCAACCGGGAGCGAGATTCTTGATCGGGGCAAAGAACGTCAGCTCGACCGAGCGGCGCTGGTACATGAGCCAGTCGACCACCATCGTCTCGTCGACGACGCGGGCACTCGGATCGACGGCGAGGATCTGTTCGACGTCAGACGCGACGAGCAGGCGATCTCCCGCAACCCGATAGACCAGCGGACGTACGCCGAAGGGATCGCGCGCGGCAAACAACCGCTGCTTGCGCGCGTCCCAAACGGCAAAGGCGAAGTCGCCGATGAGGTGCGCCACCATCGTGTCGCCCTCGCGCTCGTAGCCGCGCAGGACGATCTCGGTGTCGGTGGCGTCCGCGGGCAGCCGCCAGCGGGCTTTGAGATCGTCGCGGTTGTCGATGCGCACATCGGCGACGACTGTGAGTCCTGCCGCGCGATCCTCGAGGGGGCACAGGGCGTGGCCTTGCTGGCGCGACACCACCAGACGGCCAAAGCCGAGGGCGGCACCGGGCGCGGCAGCGACACCGATGCCATCGGGAGCGCGGGCGGGGACCGCGTCCATCATCTTATGGGCGACCGCCGAGAGGCTGTTTCCCTCGTCGATCCGGGCCGCGAAGGTGGCCACGACGGCCAGTGTCGACATCGCGGCAGCGTCTACCACACCGGGAGTACGTCGCCCACTGACGACCAGATCGCGGCATGCGGCGCCAATCGCGCACAGCGGCCCCGGTTCGCTCCCCTACTTTTCGACTTCCGCCAACGGACACGGCTACCCGCGTTCGTCCTGATATAATGAAGGACACATGAGTCCGGTTCTGGCGGCCGAATACGCAGCGTCCTCCGCGGAGCTGGTCCAGCGCATCGAAACCAACGTTGCGAAAGTCGTCAGAGGCAAGGCCGACGCGATTCATCTCGCGGTGCTCGGCCTGATTGCACGGGGCCATCTGCTGATCGAAGACGTGCCGGGCGTCGGCAAAACGACGTTGGCGCGCGCGCTGGCGGCGACCATCGGCGGCACCTTTCACCGCATCCAGTTCACCAGCGACTTGCTGCCGTCGGACATCATTGGCGTGTCGGTTCCCGACCCCAAGACCGGACACTTCGAGTTTCGGCCCGGAGCGCTCTTCGCCAACGTCGTGCTGGCCGACGAGATCAACCGGACCACCCCGCGCACGCAGAGCGCGCTGCTCGAGGCGATGAGCGATCAGCAGGTCTCGGTCGACGGCCGCACGTTCCGGCTCGAGCCGCCCTTCTTCGTCATCGCGACCCAGAACCCGGAAGAGCACTACGGCACGTACCCCTTGCCCGAGTCGCAGATGGACCGCTTCGTGATGCGGCTGCATCTCGACTACCTGCTGCCAGAGGACGAAAAGCGCCTTCTGCTGGAGGTGGGCGGCGCGCCCGGCGATGCGCTGGCGAAGCTCGGACCCGTGCTGCCGCTGCGCGATCTCGTGGCTCTGCAAGAGGCGGCCGACCGGGTGAAGCTCGCCCCCGAGCTGGCCGAGTACATCGTGGCGGTCGCACGCGAGACCCGACGCTCGCCGTTTCTTTCGCTCGGCGTCTCCCCGCGCGGGCAGCTGGCCTGGCGCAATTTGGCTCGGGCCGCTGCGCTCGCCGATGGACGCGACTTCGTGCTGCCCGACGATCTGAAAGTCGTCGCGGGGCCGGCGTTGACCCACCGGATGATCCTCGCCAATCAGATCGACAGCAACGGTCGGTCGCGTGAAGAGGCCGAACGGGTGCTGGCCGAGATTCTGACCCGTCTGCCGCTGCCGGGCTGAGCCGGGCTTTCGGCGGGCACGAGGGCGAAGGGCGGCAGCGGTATGGGGCGGTTCTTCCCACGGCGATTTCCTCCCACACGGGAAGGCTGGTGGTTCCTCCTGCTCACGCTGGTGGTGGGCGCGGCCGCGGTCAACGCGGGTGTGAACCTCCTGTTTCTGGTCTTCGGGATGATGATCTTTCTCATCCTCGCTTCGGGTGTGCTCTCGGAGCTCTGCTTGCGCGGGCTCGAGGTCACGCGGCGACCGCCGGGGTCGATTCACGCCGGCGCGCCTTACCTCATGGGCATCGCGGTCCGCAATCAGAAGAAGAAGCTGCCGACGTTCTCGCTCGAGGTGGAAGATCTCGTCGCCGAGCGGCCGGTGGATCGCCGCTGCTACTACCTCAAGCTTCCCGCTGGGCGTGTGCAGGAGACCGCGTATCGCAACTCGCTCGGGCGGCGTGGCTACCACCAGCTCACGGGCTTTCGTCTGTCGACGCGCTTTCCGTTCGGCCTGATTCGCAAGTCGCGCGATGTCTCGGCTCCGATGCGCCTGCTGGTCTATCCCGCGTTGGTCGCCGTTCCCGAGGCGCTGGTCTTTGGGCGCCGCGCGGACGAGGGACGCCGGCAGCAGAAGAGCCCCAGCCGACGCGGCGACTTCTACGGACTGCGCGAGTTCCGACCCGGCGACGATCCGCGCGACATTCATTGGCGGGCGTCGGCCCGGCGCGGGCGTCTCTTGCAACGGGAGTCGGAGGACGAATCGTCGCGCACGCTGGCGATCGTGCTCGAGGATCTGGCGCAGCCAGGGCTGACGGCGCGGACGAAGGGTGGGATCGCGAACCCGGGTGAGGGTGGCGAGGATCTCGAAGACATCGCGTTCGAGAATGCCGTGTCGATGGCGGCTTCACTCGCGGTGCAGCTGCTTCGGCGGGGGTATCATGTCGGGCTCTCGGCCGGCGGCGCGTTCATCCCGCCGGCGGGGGGAACCGCTGCGGCGGGGCAGATCTTGGAGACGCTGGCGCTGGTCGAGGCGGGGACCGCCAAGCCGCTGCCGGCTGCCTCGCAGAGGGGGCTCACGCGGTTGCATGTGCGGCCGGGGATTGAGGGCACGGAGGTCGACACGATCGACGCCGGGTCCGGGCGGAGGAGCGCGTGAGCTGGGGGCGGGAGTTCGCGGGGAGGCGCGGACCCTCACCCGCCGACCTGCGGTCGTCGACCTCTCCCCGCGGGGGAGAGGTGAAGTCGCGGACGTGGGGGCGGGGGAATTTTTTCGCCAGTGAGCGGGGTGTGGGGTGAGGTTTCGGGCGGTTCATAAGTTGATGTCGTATCTCCTGGCGGCGGCGGCCGTTGGGACCTTGATGACGTCGGGTGCCGTGCCGGCGCCGACCTTCATCTTGCTGGGCGCCCTCGGCGTGCTGTCGTGGTTCGTGGAGCCGGGCACGGCGATGGGCAAGCTGCTCGATCGCGCGGGGCTCGTCTTCAACGTCGTCGCGCTCGCCTTTTTTGGGCTGTCGCTCTTCCAGGTCTTCGAGAGTTTTCCCGAGCCCGAGTTCGGCCCGATTTTGAACGTCGTTCTCTTCCTGCTCGGCTACAAGCTGTTCCACCGCCGCACCAACCGCGACTACCTCTGGATCTACGTTCTGTCGTTCGTGCTCGTGCTGGCAGCCGCGTGGCTCGCGCAGACCGTCTTCTTCCTGGTCGGCTTCGTCACCTACGTCGTCCTGTCGACCTGGACGCTGATCCTCTTTCACCTGCGGCGCGAGATCGAAGACAACTACCTCGTCAAACACCTGCCCGAATCGGGCTCCGAAAAGGTGACCGCAGCGCGCGTGCTCAATTCCCGCCGCGTGGTCGGGCGTTCGTTCTTCCTGGTGACCGGCCTGCTCGCGGTGGGCGTGTTTCTCGGCTCGGCGATGATCTTCGCGCTGGTGCCCCGCATCGGCATCGGCTTTTTCTCGGGGTCGTTCCGCCGCAAGGTCAACATCGTCGGCTTCTCGGACGAGGTCACCCTCGGCCACCATGGCGTCATCTCGGGCGACAACGATACCGTCGTGCTCTGGGTGAAACTGCCCGCGCTCGAGAAGATCGAGAGCGAGGCGAATCGACACCGCGAGATCTCGCAGTACTACTGGCGCGGCACCGTCTACGACAGCTATCAGAACGGCAAGTGGCTCCGCCCCACCGCCGCCGGGACCGAGACCGTGCTCAACCAGCTCGCCGCCGCCGATGGTGGCAGCCTCGCCTTCGTTCGCAGTGCCGAGGCGCCGCTCGGCCAACGGCGGCCGACCGAACAGAATCTCGGCTCGTTCGAGGAGCAGGAGATCAACATCGTGGGTCTCTCGCACCCGGTCGCCTTCGCGCTCGACGAGCCGATCGCGTATCGCATCCGGCCACCAGCGCTGGGCGCCTTTACCACCGTTGCCGTGCACGGCCGTCATGGCGGCGAAGTCGCGCTCAAGACCACCCGGGTCGGCATCTCTCGCCCGAGCGGCACCCTCAAGGACTTCAACGGCGCCCGCTACTTCGCCTACTCGCGCCCGCTCACCTCGCGGCTCCCCTTCGGCCACGGCCGCCCTACCGCTGAGCTCCTCGAAGAGGGCCGCCTACGCAACTACCTCAGCACGCCGCCCTCCCTTTCACCCAGGGTCAAGGAGCTGGCAATCAAGATCACCGAAGGCGCCGGGAACAATCCCATGCGCAAGGCGATGCTGGTGACCGAATGGTTGCGCAAGACGCACACCTACACGACCGACCTCAAACGCGACCTCAACGTCGCCGACCCCCTCGAAGACTTCCTCTTTCACCAGAGCGCCGGTCACTGCGAGTACTTCGCGTCGGCCACCGCAATGCTCTTGCGGCTCGCGGGCGTGCCGACCCGTTACGTGAACGGATTTCTCGGCGGCGAATGGAACGAGCTCGGCAAGTACCTCGTGGTCCGCGACAACCGCGCGCACTCCTGGGTCGAGGCCTACATTGGCGGTGCCGGCTGGGTCCGGGTCGACGCCACGCCGGCGGCCAACGCGGGCTCGCATATGAGCCGCGTGCGCCAGGTGCTCGACTCGATCGAGTTCTACTGGTCGCGCTGGATCATCGACTACGACGTCAGCCGCCAGGTCGAGATCGCTCGGCGCATTGGCGGGCAAGGCAGCCGCAGCTCGAACCGCCTCGACCTCGACGAAGCGAAACGCTACGCCAAGTGGGGCGTGGGCGCCGCGGTCGGTATCGGTCTCGTCATCCTGGGATGGCGCCGCTTGCGGTCGCGCTGGCGCCTGCCGGGCGATACCTCCCGGGGGCGCCGCCGCCGAAGGTCCGGCCCCGCCGTCTTCCGCCTTTACGACAACACCCTGGCGCGCCTCTCGCGGCGGGGCTTCACCCGCGAAACCGGTGAGACGCCGCGGGAATTCGCCGGGCGACACAGGGCCGCCGCCCTTCCGGGCACCGAGGTGCTGGCGCGCCTGACCGAGTTGTACGTGGCCGCCCGCTTCGGCGAGCGCGAGATCCCCGCCGACGCCCTGCAGGCTATCGAACGCCAGGTCGGTGAGATCGATCGCCCGCCGGCCTCCCGCACCGATCGCTCGAACGCCGCCTGATCCCGCCCGAGGTCTCGCTCCGCGGTCCTCGTCTTGGAACCCCCGGGGGGCGGCCCGTGCTTGACCGATCCCGTCGGCCGGCTACGATGGCGCTCGTGACAAATTGTCAGAGCCACGCGGGGCCGCGCGCCACCGGATCAGCGACCGTCCGC
The DNA here is from genome assembly GCA_031398585.1 of Myxococcales bacterium. Lineage (GTDB taxonomy): Bacteria > Myxococcota_A > Polyangia > Fen-1088 > Fen-1088 > JANNNO01. The sequence goes on from JANNNO010000122.1 coordinate 17,753, forward strand.
CCCGGGCCGCGAATCAGCCGCGCTTGCTCGCGGCACCCCGCTTGCACACCGCAGTTCCGGGTTTAATCGATGCGAAGCGCGATCCCGATCCTCATGGCGGCTCTGGTGCCCCTCCTCGTGGCCTCTGTCTCCCCTGCCGGGGCGGACACGACCGATCCCAACAACCCGGGCACCACCCAGGGCACCGTCACCAAGGCCGACTTCACGCTGGTCTACTACCGCCTCGAAGGCGACAAGGCGATCGAGATAAACGGCACGACCCTCGAGACCTTCTTCAATCGCACCCGTTGCCAGTGCAACGAGAAGATGCGAATCCGGGTGAAGCTGGCCGCCTCCGGCCGGCAAAAGCTGGCGAACGCGCGCAACTATCCCCTCAAGCTGCTCAGCGGTACCAGCGCCGCGTGCCTGTGCGATTCGCCTTCGGCCTGTGCCAGCGCGACGTGCAAGCAGCTCGGCAACCCGATCGACGCCACCAACCTGCTGAACAGCGACGCCGACTTCGACTTCAGCGTGCGCGACATCTTCGAGGGCAGCACGCCGGGTGACAACGCGTGCGATCGCGATGAATCGCGCAGCATCTTCATCTGGATGGACACCGACGACGGCGACGATTACACGAACGTCACCGACGCCAACTTCCAGGTGCGCATCGACGGCCGCGGCCCTCCCCCGCCAACCGGTCTCACCGTGACGGGCGGCAACGAAGCGCTCGAGGTGAAGTGGGATCAGATCGGCCAGAACAACGATCTGCAGGGCTATCAGGTGCTCTGCAGCCGCGGCGGCGATGGCGCCCCCTTTCCCAAGGTCTTCACGCCGGGATACGACGTCATCAGTTGCCCCGGTCAAACACAGACGAGCGGGGCGTTGTCGACGCCGATCGCCGAGGCTGGCGAACCCCTGCAAGCCGTCGCGGCACGACCGTCCATGCGCGGCGCGCCCCCGGCGGCCCTCGCGTCGCTCAACCGCGATTACCTCTGCTCGGACATCCTCACATCGGGCACCAGCACACGCATCTTCCGTCTGCAAAACGACATCCCTTACGTCGTCGGAGTCATCTCGATCGACAAGACCCGCAACCCGAGCGCCCTCACCGAAGTCGTCTTGCAGTACCCGACGCCGACGCGCGATTTCTACTCCGGCTACCGGGGTGATGGCGGTGCGGCCGCGGGCGGCTTTTGCAACATGAGTGGCTCGTCGGCGCCCGGACGGGCGGCGTGGGCAGCCCTGGCTCTGGCGGTACTCGGCATGGCGGCCCGTCGTCGCGGAGCTCGCCGATGAATCGCGCTGTCCGCTTGGTTCTGATGGTGGCCGTCGGCATGGGAGCTCTTGCCGCAGCAACGCCGCGGCAGGCCCGTGCACAGGTCATCCGCCGGCAGGAGAACGCCTTCGCCAGCCCCAAGCGGTTCGCGCTCGAGCTGCGATTCGGACCTTACGGACCCGACGTCGACGCCGAGTTCGGCGGATCGAAGACGCCCTACCGGCAATACTTCGGCAAGAAGCGCCCGCTGATGACTCAGCTGGAGCTCGACTACCAGATCTTCAACGGCTTCGGCAGCGTCGGAATCGGCGCCTCGGTCGGCTACTTTCGCCAGAAGGCCAAGGCGCCGTTCGAAGTCGCAGGGCAGGCTCCCGATTTCGACATCAGGTCCGGCGACGAAACCCAGCTGTCCCTCTACCCAACCGCCCTCGTGCTGGTCTATAGGGCCGATCAGCTCTGGCGCATGTTGGGCATTCCGCTCGTGCCCTACGGCAAGCTTGGCCTCAACTACACGTTCTGGACGATCTACGACGGCAACGATCAAGTGGCGCGCGGCGAGAGCACCGGCCGCAGCGGACGCGGACGCGGCGGCACTCGCGGCTGGCAAGGCGCGCTCGGCCTATCGCTCGTGCTCGACTTCATCGACCGCGGTTCGGCCCGTGAGCTCGACTCCGAGACTGGCGTCAATCACACGCACGTCTTCTTCGAGTGGGCCAAGTACTCCGTCTCGGGCCTCGGCCAGTCCAATCGCCTGAACGTGGGCGATTCGACCTGGGTCATGGGCCTCATGTTCGAGTTCTAGCCAGCGTCCCGCGGGCGCGCACCGTCGCCTCTATTATCGGCCACATGGAAGACGCGCCTCCCCCGCGCAACCTGCGCTTGGTGGTCGAATACGACGGGACCGACTTTGCCGGCTGGCAGCGGCAAGACGGGCAGCGCACCGTTCAGGGCTGCCTGGAAGAGGCGGTCAAAGAGATGACCGGCGAGGCAGTCTTCGTGCGCGGCGCTGGTCGCACCGACGCCGGTGTGCACGCGTTCGGACAGGTGGCGAACTTCCGCACGACCAAGGCGATCCCCACGGGAGGCTTTCTCCGCGGGCTCAACGCCAACCTGCCGCCCGACATCGCCGTGCTGGAAGTGGCCGACGTGCCCGACGAATTCGATGCCCGGCTTCGGGCCCGCGGCAAGCTCTACCGCTACACGATCTGGAACCACCTGGTGCGATCGCCGCTGCACCTGCGAACGTCGTGGCACTGTCGCGCCGCCCTCGACCTGCCGACGATGCGCGAGGCCGCCAGGACCTTCATCGGCATGGTCGACTTTCGCGCCTTTCGGGCCGCCGACTGCGAACGCAAAACGACGGTGCGGCTCTTGCGGCAACTCGAGATCCGGCAACGGGGCGCCCTCGTCACCTGCGACGTGGAGGGAACCGCGTTTCTCAAGAACATGGTGCGCATCCTGGTGGGCACCCTGGTGGAGGTCGGCCGTGGCCGCCTCACCCCCGCGGACGTCGCCCGCATCCAGGCCGAAGGCGATCGCACCAAGGCCGGCGTGACGGCGCCCGCGCACGGTCTGGCGCTGATCCGCGTGAGCTATTAGCGCCGCGACGACGAGACGGGACTGCGGCCGCTAGGGCGCGCGCGCAGGGACGTTTGCTGGAAGGGCCGCGGGCGCCACCATCGCCGCGGGTGCCTGTCCCAGCGCCTGCGCCACGATGCCGTGGACCTTCTCGAGCAGCTGATGTCGGTCGAGCTCGCTGAGGCCTGCCGTCGGTACCGGCGGGCAGACGATCACACGTACATGACCGCGGCGTAGCAGCAGGCTTCCGCACGGCATGGTCTCGGCCGTACCGACGATGGCCACCGGGACGATCGGGACGCCGGCATCGATGGCCAGGTGAAAACCACCCTTCTTGAAGGGCCCCAGCCGACCATCGCGGGAGCGCGTACCTTCAGGAAAGAGCAGCACCTTCTCGCCGGCCCGAATGCGACGTTTGGCCTCCTCGATGCTGCGCCGGGCGGCCACAGCGTTGGCGCGATCGATGAAAATGAAACGACCAGCCACCATCGCCCAGCCGAAGAGGGGGATTCGTCCCAGCTGCTTCTTGGCGATCATGCGCAGTCGGAACGGAAGCGCCGCGAACAGCGCCCAGATGTCGACTGTCGAAAGGTGGTTGGCCATGAAGACGTACGACCCATGCGGATCGAGCTCGGTGCGCCAATCGACGGTCACCTTCACGCCGGCAAAGCCGAGCAAGGTGCGCGACCAGACTCGAGCCAGATCCAGCACGGTGTCACCCGTCCGGTCGAAGGCACGGAGCGTGAAGGCGACAAAGCTACCGAAGATGGTGGCAAGGGCGATGAACAGGGTCGATACGAACGCCCGAACGGTGATCACGGGCGCATGCTAGCGAATTCGCCGCGCGCCCGCCGCAGGATCCACGCCCGGGTAGGACCTTCCCCTACGCAATGCAAGATCCAAGCACGCAACACCTGTGGCGGGGTGAGGCGCCTTTGCGCGCGTGGTGTTATCCGTGGTGTTATCTTCGGCCCGTGGACTTCCGGAAGACGTTCTACATTCTTCCGAATCTTTTCACGCTCTCTTGCGTGTTGTCGGGCTTTGCCTCGCTGTCGCTCTCGGCGTCAGCCTCCACCGACGAGAACCTCTATCTGGCGGCTCTCGCGATCTGCTTCGGCTTTTTCTTCGACACTTTCGACGGCCGCATCGCGCGACTGACCAAGACCCAGACCGATCTCGGGCGCGATCTCGACTCGCTCGCCGACGTGATCACCTTCGGCGCCGCCCCGGCCTTGATGGTCTACAAGTGGGGCCTGACCAGCTTCGGGCGGCTGGGGGTCTTCGTGGCCGGGCTCTTCGTCTGCTCGGGCGCCCTGCGTCTGGCGCGCTTCAACGTCTTGTCGCGCCGGGAGGAGTCGGGCGGACAGAAGAAGCCGGGCAAGTACAGCATCGGGCTTTCCATCCCGACCGCGGCCAGCGTTCTCGTCTTCATGGTCATCGTCAGCCACAACGCCGGGCAGTTTCGTTTCATCAGCGAGTCGTCGACCGCGGTCATTGTGCTCGTGCTGTCGATCTTGATGGTGTCGCGGGTTCGCTTCCGGTCGTTCAAGGACTTGCGTCTCACGGGCAAGACCATCGGCGTGCTCCTGCTGCTGGGCGGGGCATGCACGGTCATCGTGATGTCGGGGCTGGAAAAAGCCTTCATCTTCCTCTTCCTCGTCGGCACGTACATCGGCCTCGGCCTGGCCGAAGAGTTGATCTTCTTCCGGCAGCGGCGGGAAGAAGCGCGCGACGCAAAGGCATCGGCGGCCGCAGCCGCCGCCGCGGCCCCCGGCGAGGAAGAAGAGGTGCTGCGTGAGCTCGGCGCCTTCGACGACAACGAGAGCGACGGCGAGGGTCACGTCCCGCCGACGCCCGCGCAGCCCGATCCCAAGGGCGTCTAGTCCCGCGCGCGAAACCCAGGCCAGGCCCCGCTAGCGACCGCGTTCGGCGCTGACGTGGCGGGCTTGCTCTTCCATCACGAGGGCATCGAGCTCGCGCTTGCAGGCGTTGAACTCGGGCGACGCAGGATCGCGGGGACGGGGCAACGTGATCGTCTGATCGCGTTTGATGGTCCCGGGCCGGTAGGTCATGACGACCACGCGATCGCCAAGATAGAGCGCCTCTTCCAGGCTGTGAGTCACGAACACCACGGTCTTGCCGAGGCGAGCCCAGATGCGAAGCAGCTCGTCCTGCAAGGTCCGCCGGGTGAGCGCATCGAGCGCGCCAAAGGGTTCGTCCATCAGCAAGATGGGAGGGTCGAGCGCGAGCAGGCGCGCGATGGCGACCCGCTGGCGCATGCCGCCGCTGAGATCCTTGGGGAAGCGATCGCGAAAATCGCCGAGGCCAAAGAGCGCCAGCAGCTCGGACACCCGCGCTGAGATCTCGTCGCGCGGGCGCCCTTTGGCCTCGAGGCCAAACGCGAGGTTGTCGGCGACGGTCATCCAGGGAAACAGCGCATATTCCTGGAAGACCATGCCGCGGTCGGGACCCGGTCCCGTGATGGCGCGCCCGTCCACCGTGATCGCCCCCGCGCTCGGGGCGAGAAAACCCGCCAGCGCATTGAGCAGCGTCGATTTGCCACAGCCCGAAGGCCCGAGCAGACAGACGAACTGCCCGCTGTCGATCACGAGATCGATCCCGGACAGAGCTACGACGTCGCCTCCTGCGCCGGCGAAGGTCTGGCTGACGCCGCGGATCTCGATGGCGGCGGCGGCGGAGGTTTTCACGTGCCGACTCCGCGATGCCACCGCAGCAGATGGTCGTTGAGTCGGCTCATGGCCGTGTCGATCGCCAGACCGATGAGCCCAATGGTCAACATGCCGGCGATGATCTTGTCGGACCACATGAACTCTCGCGCCTCGAGGATGCGATAACCGAGGCCGTCGTTGACCGCGATCATCTCCGAGACGATGACGACGATGAAGGCCGTGCCGACGCCGACTCGCAGTCCGGTGAGCACATGCGGCAGCGACGCGGGCAGGATCACGCGCAAGAACAGACGCGCGGGACCGGCGCCGAGATTGCGGGCCGCCCGCAGGTAGATGCCGTCGACGTTGCGCACGCCCGCGATGGCGTTCATCAACACGGGGAAAAAGGCGCCGAGAGCGATCAGGAAGATGGCCGGCGGGTTGCCGAGCCCGAACCAGAGGATGGCCAGCGGTATGAATGCGATGGGCGGGATGGGACGCAGCAGCTGCACCAGCGGCGAAAAGAGCTGATACGCGCGCGGACTTGCACCCATCGCCAGCCCCAAAGGCAGAGCGAGCCCGGCACCGAGCACGAAGCCGAGCACGACGCGCACGAGGCTGGCGGCCGCGTCCTGCACGAGCTCACCCGAGACCAGCCAGCCGAGATAAGAGCCGGCGGCCCCATCGTAGATCTCCGCAGGTCGCAGCGACTGCCACCATTTGACGGCGACGGCCGAGGGCGCCGGCATCACGATCGGAGAGACGCGCCCCGTGCGCGCCGCGGCCTCCCAGATCGCAAGCAAGATCGCGGGCACCAGAGCGCCGCGCAGCCAGCCGCCGAGTCGTCTCACCGGCGCTCTCGCCCGCCAGTCGTGAATGGCGTTCGCCCAATCGAATTGTCGGAGGACTTCACGGGATTTTCAGCTGCGCCTTGGCCGCATTCAGCAGCTCGAGCTTCACCCAGTCGTCGACTTTCGGCGGGCGAGCCATACGTCCGACGCCGTATTTCTGCATGAACTCCGTGGTGATCGCGATGTGCTCTTTGGTGACGTCGAAGGTGAAGGCGGCGTTCTCGAGCGCGGCCTTGTAGTCGGCGGCGTCGAGGTGCCCTTTGAAGAGCGTCTCGCGGACGTAGCGCTCGGCCAGCTTGGGATCGCTCTTGAAGGCCTGGGTCGCTTCCACGAAGAGGCTCACCAGACGGCGGGCGACGTCGGGTCGTTTGGCAAGCAGGGCCTCGGTCATGACCAGTGTGCGAACCGGCTCGCCCATCGGCGTGTCGTAGGGCCGGCTGATCTCGACGCCCATCTTCTTGCTCAAGGCCTGCGCCGCCTGCGGTTCTGACTGGCACATGGCATCGATTTGCTTGGCGGCCAGCGCCTGGTTGAGGTCGGGATATCCGAGGTAGACGATGCGCACGTCCTTGCCGGGCTTCTCGGACCAGGTGAGGCCCGCGCGATCGAGAACCGCCAGCAGCAGCAGTTCGTGCGCGCCGCCGCGGGTGACGCCGACCCGTTTGCCTTTCAGATCCCCGATGCCGCGCACGCCAATTTCGACACCGGCCATGATGCGGGCGCCACCGCGCGCAAAGCCGGCGACGACGACGATGGGCACGCCGTTGGCCCGCGCGGAGATCGCGGCATCGGCTGCGCTCGCGGCAACGTCGATCTGACCCGCGACGACAGCCGGCATGATGTCTGCGCCCTTAGCGAACATGCGCTCTTCAATCTTGAGCCCGCGCCGCCCGGCGATCTCCTTCATGTACGAGACAGCGCCGTAGTGAACGAACTTGAGGTTGCCCAGGCGGACCACGTCTTGTGCGCGAGCCCGCGGCGCGGATGCCGATCCGGGCAGCCATCCGCAGATGATCGCGAGCCCGACGGCAACGAGCGCGACTCGAAAGCGACGGCTCTGGACTGCGTGCAGACGCGTTAGCCTCGGGTCACCGACCGCGAGACCAACCAACCCGCCGGCGAAGCGCCTGGATCGCACCCAGATCGCCGGACGCCACGTAGGGCGCTTCATGATCCCCGCACTTTAGCCCATGCCGCGAACGAGGAGACCAGCTGCCTTCACGCCCTCCCTGCCGGGCCACAAGCCGATGACGACGGAGACGCGACGCCGGTCGCGGCCAAAATCCCACTCTTCGCCTCTCCCCCTGGGACCCCCTGGGAGAGGCCGACGTCCGAAGGG
>JANNNO010000194.1:0-8619 GCA_031398585.1 Myxococcales bacterium
CGCGCCTATGTCACGCTGGAGGACGCACGGCTGTACCCGCAAGACTTCCTCGAAGGGATCATCGCGGCGGTAGCGCCGACTCTGGCTCACGTGGTGATCGACGCCTGCCATTCGTACCAGTTCGCGCTGTCGCGGGGCGCAGGGGGGACACATCGCCCGGTCCGCGGCTTCCTCGAGGGGGCTGGGTTGCATCGCAAGAATGTGGGCTTCCTGCTGTCCAGCAACCCGTCGGGCGAAAGTCACGAATGGGAAGCGTTTCAATCGGGAGTTTTCAGCCACGAGGTCCGATCCGGCCTGGCCGGCGCCGCGGACGTCAATGGGGACGGAACCATCACATACCGGGAGATGGCGGCGTTCGTCAGCCGCGCGAACGAGGCCATCGTCAACGATCTCTACCGCCCGGCGGTCCATGCCCGGGCTCCCGGTGATACCGAGACGCTGCTCAACCTCCCGGCAGCCAAGGGATCGCAACTGCGGGTGCACGGGACCGCCAGCGGCAAACACTTCCTGATCGAAGACGCCCGCGGCGTCAGGTGGGCAGACTTCCACCCCGCACAGGGTGAGTCGCTCAGTCTTCGGCTACCCAGTGCACACTTGCCGGTCTACGTGCGGAGCGTGGCGGACGGACGCGAAAGCGTGGTGGCGCAGGGAGCACCGCTGGTGATCTTGGCCGAGCAACCCACGCGGGCGCCAGAGACCGAGACGCGTGGGGCTGCTCACCGCGCCTTCAAGGCCTTGTTCTCGCTTCCTTTCGATCGGCAGGCGGTCGCATCGTTCCCGCTTGGCCTGGATGGCGAAACCAGCGCGCGGGCGCAGAGCACCTCCGACCTGTCGCCCAGCCGCGGAAGGAAACCCTGGGCAATCGCCGCGTTCACCGCTGCAGCTGCGGCTGCAGCGGGCGGCACTTACTACTTCGCGGCCAACCGCGGTTTGATCTCGTCAGGCGCCAGCGTTGACCAGAAGACGGCGGCTGAACGAAATGATCTGATCTCCCGCAACGAGCGCAAGGCCGCCTGGCTCGTGGGCACCGCCGCAACCGCCGCGACGGCCGGACTGCTCCTGCTGTTGTGGCCGTCCTCCCCCGCAACGCTGGACGTGGTCCCTTCGGACGGTGGCGTCAACGTCCAGTTGACGATGCGGTGATGGTGCGGACAGGCATGCGACCGATCATCACGACGCCCCGGAGCATCCTCATCATCCTTCTGGCTCTCCTTGGCCAGGGGTGTTCTCCCAAGTTGGTCTTGGAGGATCGCGCTTGCCCCTGCGCGGCTGGCTACGTGTGCTGCGAAGCCATCGGACAGTGCCTGACCTCGGCGCAGCGTTGCCCTGTCGACGGTGCCGCAGGGGCGGCCGCACCAGCCGACGCGACCGGCGATTCACCGACCAACACCGGCGTTGCGGACGCTGGAATCGGGGTGCCGGAAGTGGCGCCCCCGGCGGCAGAAGTTGCGACACCCGCGACGCTGGCGCCTGATGCCTTGGCTGCTGCTGACGTGAAACCTGATGACGGGGCGGCAACCGCGCCCCCGACGACACCCGAACAACCAACCTCGCCCAGCGACGGGAGTTCCTGTGGTCCCGCCCGCGTACAGTGCCCGGCCGCCCCCGCGCACGGCACCGCAACCTGCGTGGGGGGCCAGTGCGACTTCGCCTGCCACGAGGTTGGTCGTGCGGTCAAATGCAACGGTCGCTGTGTGCAGTGTTGCGACCGCTCGGCCTGCGGTGCCGCCGAGTCGTGTATCAACAACGAGTGCCGCTGCGAGGGGATCATGTGCGGCACGCGTTGTGTAGGGAAGAAGGTTCTCTGTGCCGTGTTGATTCGGTCTCAAGGGCCAGACCAATGTTCCCCACTTGGGGACCCGGTTGGTTGCCGCGCGCCTGGTCCGGTTGACGATCTCAGCGAGTGCCGCATCGGCGTCATGCGCAGGCAACTGGTCGCGCCGGAGCTCGCTTGCGACTTCGAGGCTCTCGGCCGGGGCGCCTGCAGGACATATATCTGTCAAAACCGGCAGCCGGGCCTCGACGTCGCCGCTCCGATCGTGGTGTCCAACATACGCGACGAGTTCGACGATCGAGGTTATGTATCCGGTGGCTCCAACCCCAGCAACACGACCTGCCAGATCCTCGGCGTCACTGCTTGCGATCCCGCCTCACCCTGATCCAGGTGGGGCTGCGGCCCCGACTCGGCGTCGCGCTCGATGCGCGCCTGAATTGGTGACGCGAAGGCCTCCTCAGCCAATCAGCTCGTCTAGAATCTTGAATCGTTCGGGCATCAAGGCGCGCATCTCGGCTTCGAGCGGGGTGCCGCGGACGTTGCGGTAGATGGCGGTCGCCTCCGCGAAGTCCTCGGTAATGTTGTTCTTGCTGTAGGTCGACGGGCGAACGCCATCGGCCTTTATGGCCGCCTTCCAGGGATCCCAGCGCGGATCGACGTTGAAGTCGCCGAGCTTCAGATCGCTGAGGAAGTGCCCGGCTTCGTGCACCATGACTTTGCCCATTCGTTCGGCCGTCAGCCCGACTGGAAAGACGATCATGCGGCCGTTGCCGGCGTTGCCCATCATGGTGCCGCCATTCGGTTGCGCTTCGACGACGATCTCGTTCACCAGGGCGCGTGCCGACGGGGGCAAAGACGCCAACGCCCTGGCCACGTCATCGATCGTGGGGGCCTGGGGATGCGGGGGTTCCGCCAGGATGACCTTGATCTTCTGGCCGTCGATAATGACGTCTTGGACGATCGCTGGGCCGGTCGTCTTGTCGAATTGCGAGCTCTGGCTCGGGATCCCACGGGTGATGGCGTAAAGCGCTTCCGGGTAGTTCGTGGCGTTGTCGAAGGCGAAGAAGGGACTTTGCGGGTCGGACGCGAAAGTGGAAAGAAGACGCGCCCTCGTTGCGTCGTCGCCGACGGTTTCGAAGTAGCCAAAAACCTGTTCGAGCCCGGCGCGGGCCGGCTCGCTGAGGAACTTGTTCTCGCCGCCGATGAGTTTCACGAGCCGAAGTTGCTCCGCCTCGGACAGCAAGGCGAAAGCGCCGTGGGTGGTCAGCTTGACCAGCGTGGCCTGAATCTTCGCATCCTTCACCTGGTCGCCGAGGTTGGTGAACGAATCGTTCGCGGCCCTGCCACTCGGGCTGTGTTTCGTCAGCTCCGAGATGGTGAGGCTCTGCACGCTGGGCGGAAGCTTCTGAAAGTCCCGGTCCCCCGCCAGGTCCGTGAACGAAATCAACAAGCCGGGGCGCAACCGCAGCTCGTTGCGCATCTGCTCCTGCACGGTAAAGGGGAGGGCGTCGAAGCCGAACGCGGTTTCGAGCTGGGACGAGGTCGCGCGGGCGCCGATCGGGGCAAAGGCAGGGACAAAGAGGCTGGGATCGAACCGCCGCACGTTGCCGCCCGTCGTCGAGGTCAGTCCGTGATCAAGTGCCTCGAGGACATTTTTTTGCGAATCCTCGACGCCGTCGAACAGGGTAAGCACCCGGTCGAGGGCCCGGAAAGGGACGACGGGCGAGGGGGAGGCGCCGGGGCGGTCGAGCGCGGCGTAGGAGAAGTCCGAGGTGGCGCCGCTGGTGCTAGAGGTCTTCACGGGGAGTTCTCGGTCGGGATCCGAGAAAGTTGTGTGTGCCAAGGACCGCACCCTCGCGGCGGTCCATGCGAAGGAACACGTGTCTTCCAGAAGTCGCTGCCCACGTTCCTGACCCTCGGCGTCGGCGGCCAGGGCCCGATGATCGAAGGCCCGCGCGGCATAAGCGTCGGCCCGGCGCCGCAGGCGCTGCCGCCCATGTTATGGACGTGGTTATGGCACGGCCGTGGCGCCCCTCGATCGTTTTGCTCTCCATCGCTTGCATCGCTGCCGGCTCGGCAGCCTGCGCCCGGCCCAACAAAGCTTCGAACACCCCCCGCTCCGCCTCTGGAGGCGCAAGTGGGGCGCCCGGCGGCGCCGCAGGCGCAAGCACCAGCACGGGCGGAACCGGAGGCGGCAGCCCGGGGTCGGCGGCTGTGTCGGGCGGTGCGGGTGGATCGGGTTCGATGGGGAGTCTGGACGGCCCAATCGCCGCTCCCGACACCACCACCGTCGGCGGAGCCGGCGGAGCTAGCGGAGCCAGCGGAGCCACACCTGCTCCTGCCGAGGGCATTCCGGGGGTGGCTCCGGCTGCGCCCACGGTGACGGCGGTTTCTCCGTCCTACACGCGGACGCCCACCTGGATGTGGAAATCGGGCGGCGGTGGCGGCAACGGGACCTTTCGTGTCAGGGTCGACAGTCCTGATCTGAGCACCGGCGCGGTCGAGACACGAAACGCCTTTTTCACGCCCTTGATGCCGCTGACCGACGGGTTGCACCGGCTGTTCGTTGCCGAGCGCAACGATGCCGGCAAGTGGTCGGGGCCGGGCAACGCCGAGATCCTGATCACCGCCGGTCCGATCTCTCACTATCCTTTCGACAATCATGCCATGGACGTCGGGATCAACCAGAACCACGGCACGGTGAAGGGTCCGCGGGCCACGCCCGATCACCTTGGTAACCCCAACGGCGCCCTGCTCTTCGACGGAATCGATGACGGCATCAGTACGGGTCTCGCCAAATACGGCGTTGAAACCAATGCGACGGTTTCAGCCTGGATCAAGACCAATCCCGCAGAGGATGGCCTCTTCTTTCCGTTTGCTGGTCAGATGGGCTTCATGACCCGCAACGGGAAGGAGGCTGGTTTCTATGTCAGCACCGGTCTTAACTCGAGCAGCGCGCTGGCCGCCGTTCCGGCTGGGGTGTGGACGCATGTTCTCGGAACCTTCGATGGCCGCGTGATCAACACCTACGTGAACGGCGTCCTCGCTGCGACCGAACCCCATCCGGGAAAGGTTGAGTGGATTCCGAACCCTTCCTTCGGCGATTACCGAGGTCTTGGCGACGAGTTCTGGGCCGGAGCCCTCGACGACGTGCGCATCTACAACCACGTGCTCTCCGTGACCGAGATCAAGGAGCTCTTCGAGAGCAAGTGATCACGACGGTTCGGCCGGGCGGCTCTCCACGCCAATCGGCCGCGGATCACTACCGGCTAGCCTGAACCGTTTGTCGATGACGATGTTTCCCGGGTTGTTCCCCTACCACCGTCCCGCGCCCGACGAAGTCCTGGTGCTCGTGGCAGAGCTGCGCCCATGGTTCGATCTCTGCACGGAGCTTTCTCGCTTCCTGTCAGCAGAGGAGCGCCACCGCGCGGGACTTTTCGCACGTCCTGATTTGACCGACGCGTATGTCGTGTCGCACGGCCTGCTCCGAGGCTGGCTTGGCGCAGCCCTCGACTGCGCTCCCGAAGCGATCGCGTTCCGTCGCGGTCTGTACGGAAAGCCGGAGCTCACGGGGATGCGCTCTCGTCCCGGCTTGGCGTTCAACCTGTCACATACCGAGTCTCACGTGGCCATCGCGGGCGTGATCGATGCAGAGGTCGGGATCGACATCGAGCCCGCCAGCCGCGACTTCGCACCAGAAATCCTGGAACTTTGTGCTTCCACGGACGAACGCGAGTACTTGAGCGGCCTTGCGGGCGAGGTTTGGCGCACACAGGTTCACGCGCTGTGGACGCGTAAAGAAGCGCTGGCGAAAGCCGCCGGCCTGGGTTTGCGCCTGGCATTCGAGGACTTCACCGTCATTCCGGCTGCCGACGGTGGCGCGATGTCGGGTATCGCTCTGCCCAACGTGAAAGGAACGTTCTCTCTCACCGACCTTCCTCAGTGGCGGGGTTGCGGGGGGGCCGTCGCCCTGAAGGGGCCCCTCCGCCGGGTCGAGTTTGCTGCGCTCACGCCGCCGGAGACGTTCCCGCGGCGTCGTTCTCGGCAGCAAGCAGTCCCAGACGACGCTGAATGAGCTCGTGCAGATGCCGGCGGCTCAAACCCGCCGTGCGGGCGGCGTGGCTGACCACTCCGCCGTGTCGAGCGAGCAGGGCTTCGAGGTAGGCCCGTTCGAACGAGGCTAGCAGCTGCTCCTTGGCCTCCTTGAATGGCAGCGGTGACAGCACGCCCGGATATCGGATGGTCCGGACCGAAGGCGCGGTCGGCGCCGAGACGCCGAGGAGCAGTTCAGAGAACCTCGGCTTGACCCCGCGTCCGACGGGCGTGATGGCCACGGCGTGCATCAGCACGTTACGAAGCTCGCGGACGTTCCCGGGCCAGTCGTGACCGAGCAGGCGCTCGAGGTTGGGGCCGTCGATCGGCCCAATCGGATCCACCTGCTCGCCCGCGAGATGGAGCACCAGAAGCTCGAGATCCTCCAAACGCTGGCGCAAGGGCGGCATCCGCACGCGCAGCACATTCAGGCGATAGAGCAGATCGGCTCGGAACGCACCCCGCCGCGCTTCCGCATCGAGGTCGCGGTTGGTGGCTGCCACGACCCGCACGTCCACCCTTTGTGCGGTGTCTTCTCCCACACCGCGTACCTCCCCGCTTTCGAGCACCCTCAAGAGCTTGGGTTGCAGCTCGAGGGGGAGCTCGCCAATCTCGTCGAGAAAGATGGTCCCGCCATGGGCCCGCCGGAACAGACCGGGCCGATCGAGGGTTGCTCCTGTAAAAGCGCCGCGCTTATGGCCGAATAGTTCGCTCTCAGCCAGCTCACGTGGGATTGCGCCGCAGTGGCAGATGACGAAGGGGCGCGACGCTCGGTCCGATTCGGTGTGGATGCCTTGTGCCGCAAGCTCCTTTCCCGTGCCGCTCTCTCCTTCCAGGAGCACCGGCACCGCGCACGCTGCGACCCGCTCCAGAAGTGCAAACAGCTGTCGCATGACGAGCGAGTGCCCGAGAAGGTTGCCAAAGCGATCGCGCTGCGAGGGGGGAAGAAACGCCGTCCACGCGGGCATGGCTGACAGCAACCGGTTCTCCATGAGCACGGGATAACGCGAATCTCCTTACACCCGACTTACAGTTGCGTAAGAAGCGTGGGTTTTTCGCCGGCGAGTCGCTTTCTGTCGCCGGTTGTTTGTCAGACCTTGCCCCTTTTCGTCCTTGTTCCGTGTGCACTCGAGCTCTCGCTCGGCCATCGCGCACGAGCCAGGTGAGAGCCGCGCTTCCTACTGACGCACATGCGGTTGGCTCGAACGCCTCTTCCTGCTTGGTGCGGCCGCTTGGACCATCGTTTGCAGCCGCCGCCGAACATGAATCGGCAGGACTCGACGGACGGCGGTGAGCGCGCCAGAACCGCCGCGCCCGTCGGGATCGACGACCTCAACCTCTACGCGAGCTCGCTGTCCATCGACAGCGAGTCGGTCGCCCGTGCCCGGGGGTTCTCCGGGAAGGATCTCCGGAACGTCGGCTTTGCCCGGCGAAGTGTCGTTCCCATCTGGGAGGACCCCGTCACTCTGGCCGTGAACGCGGCGACCCCTCTGCTGGAAGGGAAACCGCGCGAAAACGTCGAGCTCCTCATCGTCGCGACCGAGTCCGGCCTGGACTTTGGCAAGCCCATCTCGTCCTACGTCCACAAGTGGCTGGGGCTCGGGCCCCATTGTCGCAACTTCGAGATCAAACACGCCTGTTATGGCGGTACCGCCGCGCTACAGATGGCGACAGCCTGGGTCCGCGCGTCCGAAGCGAGCGATCCAAAAGCGCTCGTCATCGCAAGCGACATCGCCCGCCGGCACAGCGGTGAGGCGGCAGAGTTGACCGCGGGCAGCGGCGCGGTGGCGATGTTGGTCACGCGCGATCCCCGGGTACTGAGGCTGGAGCCGTCCTGCGGTCGAGCCGCGCGGGAGATCTATGACGTGGCCCGCCCTACGGCTACGACGGAATACGGAAACCCGGTGCTTTCGCTCTACGCCTATCTCGACCTGCTCGAAATGGCGTGGAGCGAGTACCGCCAAGCCGCCCGAGTTGCGGCGGTCTCATCGCATTTTCGTCATTTTATCTTCCACGCACCGCTGATCTCCCTGGTGGAGCGCGCGCATCGACTGCTCCTCGAGGCCGATGACCCCGATGTGGACGACGAAGCCGTGCGCGAAGGTTTTGCGCGATCGATCTTGCCCACGCTCAAATTCAACGTCGAGACGGGCAACCTCTATTCGGGATCCGTCTTTGCGTCGCTTGCCGGCCTCATCGACCAGAACCCGAAGATCGAAGCCGACGCACGCGTGGGAATTTTTTCCTACGGCTCGGGCTCGTGCGCCGAGATGTATTCCGGCCTGTTGGCACCCGAGGCACATGCCACGGTCGCACGCCACGCCATCCTCGCCCAGCTTGGCGCGCGTCGTTCGCTCACCATGGAGGAGTACGACCGGTCAATCTGCCAGCTTGAGGCGGCATTGGTGGCTTCGGACATTGTTCCGGACCTCACCCAGCTCGGGGACCACTTCGAGCAGGCGTACGCCGGGCGTGGGCTCCTGGTCCTGGACGGCATTGCGGGACATCACCGCACCTACCGCCGATGCTGACACCAGCCTGCCCCGACGGACGCGTTCGCCTCATCCTCGGGGGAGCGCGGCCAATCCTCGATGAGATCTCGATCTCGAGGTTCGAGCGCGCGCTGACGAACCTGCCGATCCATGCAACCGTCATCACCGTCGAAGGTGCTGATGGCGCCTTCTGCGAGGGAATGGACCTCAATTCCCTGGCACAGGTCGACCCCCGGGAGGGCGCTCTGCCGCTCTTGCGCC
>JANNNO010000158.1:0-10803 GCA_031398585.1 Myxococcales bacterium
GAAAAAAAGAGGGTCGTAGCCGAAGCCGCCTGCGCCCTGTGGGCCGGTCAGGATTGCGCCCTCACAGGCGCCGGCAGCGGTGATCTCCGCGCCCGTCTTCGGATCGACGTAGGCAGCGACGCAGCGGTAACGCGCGGATCGCCGCTCGGGCGGGACATGGGCCAGGGCGCCGAGGAGCTTGTCGTTGTTCTTCTGATCGTTGCTGGGCAGACCCGCGTAGCGCGCGGACCAGACGCCCGGCGCCCCGTCGAGAGCGTCGACTTCGAGACCCGAGTCGTCACCCAGGGCGGGCAGGCCGGTGGCGGCGGCGGCCTGGCGGGCCTTGGCCAGTGCGTTGCCCTCGAAGGTGTTTTCGTTCTCTTCCAGGGGCACGCCGGGCGCGATCTCGTCGATGCCGACCAGTTCCAGATCCAGGCCGCGGGCGAGAGCGGCGATCTCGACGACCTTGTGGGCGTTGCGGGTCGCGAGCACGACCTTCATGCGCGGGCCTTGGCGATCGCCTCGCGTTGTGCGGCGAAGAGCACCTCGCCGCCCTTGCGGGCCAGCGCCACGAGGCGCGTGTACTCCTCGTCGGAGAAGGGCTCGCCCTCGGCGGCGCCCTGAATTTCGACGAACTTTCCGCCTTCGGTGAGCACGAAGTTGAAGTCGGTATCGGCGGCGGAGTCTTCCTCGTACGCGAGATCGAGGCGGGCTTCGCCGCTCACGATGCCGGTCGAGACGGCCGCGATGGCGTGTTTGAGCGCGGGCAGAGGCGAGCCCGCAGGCGAGAAGCGCTTAACTGCCAGCGCGAGCGCCACCCAGCCACCCGTGATCGACGCCGTCCGCGTGCCGCCGTCGGCCTGGATGACGTCGCAGTCGACGGTGATCGTGCGGTTGCCGAGCTTCTTCATGTCGACGCCCGCGCGCAGCGCCCGACCGATGAGCCGCTGGATCTCCTGCCCACGACCGCCCGGGTTGCGACCCGATCGCGTGTGCGTCGCTCGCGGCAGCATCGCGTATTCGCCGGTCACCCAGCCCTGGCCTTTGCCCTCGAGGAAAGGCGGCACCTTGTTCTCGACGCTGGCGGTGCAGATCACCTTGGTCTCGCCGAACTCGATCAGCACCGAGCCTTCCGCCCAGCGGGTGTAGTCGGGCGTGATTCGGACCGGTCGCATCTCGTCCACCTGGCGGCCATCGCGTCGCATGCCGGGCAGAATGGAGACCCCCGCCGCCGCTGTCAACGCGGCCGCGCGCGGCTGCGCAACGCGCTCCGGTTGCGACGGCACGCACGAACGGCGACCGGCCGCTACCAGGTGACGCGCTGGCTGCCCGAGACGAAACGCCACAGGCCGACCACGGCGGCAGCGTTCATGACCACGAACGTGCGCGCGAGGCTCCCGAGCTTGCCGCCGCGGGCACCGACGATGGCGCCGAAGTAAAAGAGGCCTTGCCCGCTCAACAGCGCCGCCCCCAGCGCCCGGGTCACGCGTCCGTCGTCCATCGCGGCCCCCCACGCGGCCAGCGCCAAGACGAGCAGCGCCCACGGACAGACGAGGCGCAACACCTTGTGCGAGATCGTCTCGAACCACGAGGGGTTGGAAAAGGGCGACAGCAGCTTCGGCATCCAGGCAAAAAGCTGATAGTTGCCCGCCAGCGTGCGCACCTTGCGCCCGAACTCCCTGTCGTCCTCGAACGCGACGTCGTAGGCCTCGGCGTCGTCGGCGAAGACCACCAGACGGTCGCGCAGGCGCAGCTGCATGGGGATGTAGACGTCGTCGAGCACGAGATCGCGCGGCAGCGGCACGAGGTCATCCTTGCGTAGCGCAACGATCGATCCCGAGACCCCGACGATGCTGCGAAACCGCGCCTCCTGCTTGCGAATGAACTTCTCGTAGCGCCAATAAGCGCCACTGCCGGCGCCGCCGGTCAAAACCAGGTTGCCGCTGACGCAGCCGACACGCGGATCCGCCAGCCGTCGCGCCAGCGCCCGCAAGGCACCCTTGGAAAGCGGCTGGCGAATGTCAGTCAACAACAGGACCGATCCGGTGGCCGCCTCGCGCAGACGGTTGAGCCCAGTTGGTTTGCCCGCACGCTGCTCGCCGCGGATCAGCTTTACACGGGGGTCGCGCGCGGAAAACGCGAGCACCTTGGCGTCGCTGGCGTCACCGCTGCCGTCGGAATAGACCAGCACTTCCAGGCGATCCTGCGGCCAGTCCATCGCCAGCACGCTTTCGATCTTGGCATCCACATAGGACGCTCCGTTGAACACGGTCATGCAGACGCTGACCAACGGCTCCCACGTGGCGTCTTCCTGAAGACGCAGGGGACGCAGCCGCGCCAGCACTGCGATCACAACGGGATATCCCGCGTAGGTGTAGACGAGCACCGCGATCGCGATCGACGCCAGGATCAGCACGAGCCGACTCGCCTAGTAAGCTAGCTGCGGCAGCGCCAGCGTGGAGCGATAGAACGAGTCGGTCACCGCCTGGTCGATCATCATGCGAGGAATGTCGAGCCAGTCGTTGAGGCGCTCCAGCGTCACCAGCCGATCCACGGTGAAGCCGTAGCGATAGCCGGCATCGATCACCGCCTGCCGCAGGGCCGGCGCGTTCCCGAGCGGGCGCCCGGTCGGATACGCCAGCGCCGTGATGGGCTTGTCCAGCGCGCCTTCCAGATCCTGCCGCGCGCGCAGCAGATCCTTTTTCGCCTCCTCGGGGCTCAGCGTGTGCAGCACCCGGTGCGAATAGGAATGCGACTGCACGTCGAAGCCGCCGTCGCGCAGCCCCCGGATCTGGTCCCAGGTCATCAACATGCGATCGGCCAGCTCGCGCTCGCGCGCCCGATCGAAGGGCAGCCCCGCGGCCGCGTAGAGCTCGCCCAAGAAGCGATCCAGATCGACGCCCTCCTCGCGCTTGAGCAGCTTGAGCACCGTCTTGATCGCCGCCCGTCGCGCGTCATGCCCGCCCAAAGGCAGATCGAGCGCGTGGGGGTAGCTGAGGCTTACCTTGTCGCGGCTGCTGGTCATGAAAGCGTGGTTGACGAGCTCCCACCAGAAGACGCGGCGATCGTTGATGTACGAGGTGGCGACGAAGAAGACAGCCTTGGCACCGAGGCGCTGCAACAGCGGCATCACGACGTCGTGGTTGTCGCGGTAGCCGTCGTCGAACGTGATCATCGCGGGGTTGGGTGGCAGTTTGCCTCCCGCGCGCCACGCGTCGAGATCGCGGGTGTCGACCAGATTGAAATAGCGCTGCAAGAGGCGCACGTGCCGCTCGAAGGTCGCCGGAGACGCGTCGAGCACCTCCGGATCGAAGCCGGGCGCCACCTGATCGCCGATGCGATGATACGTGAGCACCGTCAGCCATTCCCAGGGCAGCAGCGCCCGCGCCCGCGCCGAAAGCACCGCGCGCGCCAGGCCGAGACGGTCGACTAGGGTAGCCAGTTGCTGGCGTTTCGAGGCCATGGATCTCGAAAGCGTACCACGATCGCCACAGGGCCCGCCCCCTCCCCCCTTCAGCGCCGGATGAGCGATTCGAGGTGGTCGGTGATCTCGGCCGCGGCGTTGGGCCGCGCGAGCTCGAGCATGGCCGCGCTCATCTTGCGACGACGCAGATCGTCCTCGACGATGGCGGCGATGTCGGTCGCGAGCTGCGGCCCCGTCACCTCGCTCTGGCGCAGCAGGACCGCGGCTCCCGCCCGGGAGAAAGCGGCAGCGTTGCGCGTCTGGTGATCGTCGGCGGCGGTCGGCAGCGGAATTAGGATGGCGGGCTTGCCGACGATGGCCAGCTCGGCGAGCGTCAGCGCACCGGCGCGCGCGATGATGAGATCCGCGGCGTGATAGGCCGATGCCATGTCCTCGATGAAGGGCAGCACGTTGACCGCGGCGGCCAGGCCGCGCTCCTCGTAGACGGCGCGCACCCGATCGACATCGGCGGTACCGGTCTGGTGGGTGATCGCCACGGCAGGTCCGCCCCGTTCACGCAGCGCCGCCGCGGCGGCGATCACCAGATCGCTCACCGCCTTCGATCCCTGACTGCCCCCCAGTACGAGGATCTGCGCGGGCTGCCCGGGCAAGCGGCTCTCGTCCTTGGCGCGCATGGTACGAAAGGCCCGGCGCAGGGGATTGCCGCTGCGGACGATCTTTCGGGCAGGGAAAACCTGGGCAGCTTCTTCGAAGGCGATGTAGACCGCCCGCACGAAACGCCCGAGCACGCGGTTGGTGAACCCCGGCACGCTGTTCTGCTCGAGGATCGCGCTTGGTCGCCCGGTCAGCGAGGCGGCGAGCACAGACGGGCCCGAGGCATACCCACCCACGCCGAGAACGACGTCGGGACGAAACTGCCGCAGGATCGCGACGGAACGGCCAAAGGCGAGCGGCAAGCGGCCAAGACCGCGCACGAAAGCAACGCCTCCCACCCGCTTGAGGCCGCTCACCTCGAGAAGTTCGAGCCGGTAACCCGCGGCCGGCACCACACGCGCTTCGAGTCCCCGGCTGGTCCCGACGAAGAGAACGTCCCCGCCCCGCGCGATCACCTCTTCGGCGATCGCCATGCCACAAAAGAGATGCCCGCCGGTGCCGCCGCCGGCCACGAGAAGGCGCATCGGCTTTACCGCCCCTTGCGCGACGGCGTCCGCGAGCCGCGGCCCGCGTCTGCCTCCCGCTCGTCGTCGAGATCCTCGTCGACCTCGTCGAAGTCCTCGTCGCCGACGTCCGCGATGCGCTCGTCGAGCGTCTCATCCGCGTTCAAAACGTTGGCGTTCGCGCCATTGCCGTTGGCGGCCTCGACACCGGCGAAATCGTCGGGATCCATCGCCCCGCCGCGAGCCGAACCGCCCCGCCCTGGTAGATCGGCCATCAACTCGTCGGCCATCGCGGCTGCGGCGGCGCCTGCGGCCAACCCGCCTGCCTTGCGAGCCCAGAGCGGTGCAGGTGGATCGACCACGATGGTGGGGCCCTTCTCGGCGCGCCGATTCTTGCCCGGCCCCTGCCGCGGGCCCCGCCACAAGCGAAACAGCGGCCGCGGCCGCGGCTCGGGATGACGAGCCGAGATGTTGGCGACCACGCCGGCCATGAAGAGGCTCATGATCAGCGAGGTCCCGCCGTAGCTGATGAACGGCAACGCGAGCCCCTTGGTCGGCAACAGTCCGAAGACGACGCCCATGTTCAGCAGCGCCTGCATCGCGAGCAGCGTGGTGATGCCGAAGGCGAGGTAGCTACCGAAGAGATCCCGCGCGCGCAGCGATGCGGAAAAGCCGCGGTAGATCAGGATGCCGAACGCCGTCAGCACCGCCAGCACGCCGACGAGGCCGAGCTCCTCACCGATGATGGCCAGAATGAAATCGGTGTGCGCCTCGGGCAAAAACAGCAGCTTCTGCCGACTCTGGCCCAGCCCCTGCCCAAAGACGCTGCCCGATCCGACGCTGATCAGCGACTCGCACAGCTGATAGCCCTCGCTCTGGCAGTACTTCCAGGGCTCGAGGAAGACGAGCAGCCGCTTGAGCCGCCACTCCTTGCCCATGATGAGGACTTTCCAGACCACCGGCGCCGCGATCAGAATCGCCGCCGCGATGTAGCTCATGCGCGTGCCCGAAATGAACAGCAGGCCGAGTGCGGTGAGCCCGAGGATGACGCCGGTGCCCAGGTCGGGCTGGATGATGATGAGCCCGACCACGACGCCGGTCATGATGACGGGTGGCAGAAACCCCATCGAGAAGGCCTTGACCCGATCGACGTTGCGCGAAAGCAGCAACGACAGATAGAGCACGAGCGCAAACTTCGCGAGCTCCGAGGGCTGGAACGACAGCGCCCCAAAGCGGTACCAGCGCACAGCTCCTTTGACCTGCGTGCCGAAGAAGAGCAGCCCCATCAACAACCCGATCGCGACGAAGAGCAACGGGTAGCCCCAGCGCCGGTAAGCGCCGTAGTCGATCTGCATCGCGACGAAGAAGCCAACCAGTCCGATCGCCAGGTAGATCGAATCGCGCCGCAGGAAGTACGTCCAGTCGCCGTGACGGCGGGCCGCGAACCCGGCCCCCGCGGAGAAGACCATCACCAGGCCGAGCGCGCAGAGCAGGAGCACGACCGCGCAGAAGAGCCGATCCGGCCCGCCCGCCGGTCGCGCACGCAGTGGGTTCGAAGCGTCGGTGCCTCGACCGAGGAAGCTCAGGATTCGCTCGCGCATGGCGAGAACCGCGCTGCTCATGGCGTGCCCTCCGAAAGCTTCGCGACCGCGGCAGCAAAAGCGTCGCCCCGATGCTCGTAATTCTTGAACATGTCGAAGCTCGAGCAGGCGGGAGAGAGCACGACCGCGTCGCCCTCACGGGCCAGCTGCGCCGCCTCCGCCACGGCCTCGTCCATCGACGGCGCCCGCCGGGTCGGCACCACACCCTGGAGAGCCACGGCGATGCGATCCGCCGCCTCGCCGATCAACACGGCTGCGCGCCCGACCTCGCCCAGCACCGCGGCCAGCGGCTCGTAGCTGCCGCCTTTGTCGCGCCCGCCGGCGATCAGCACGACCTTGCGCGGAAAACCGCTCAGCGCCGCGACCACGGCGCCGACGTTGGTCCCTTTGGAGTCGTCGAAAAAGGCGACGCCGTCCCGCTCGGCCACGAGGGTCATCCGGTGCGGCAGCGGCGAGAACGCGCGCAGGCCCGCCGCAACCGTCTCGATGCTGGCACCACACAGGCGCGTGGCCAGGGCCGCGGCGAGGGCATTTTCACGATTGTGCCGACCATAGAGTCCAGGCAGATCCGCGGGATAGCGTTCGAGCTCGCCGCCCGGCAGCCGCAGACAGAGCTCACTGCCCTCGACCCAGCCACCCGCCGGCTGTCGCGCCAGCGATCGCGAGGTCGACAGCGGCACGACCACGTTGTGCAGCTTCCGTCCGATCGTGGCGACACGCGGATCGTCGGCATTGATGATCGCGAAGTCGGCTGCGCGCTGGTTCTCGAAGATGCGCGCCTTGGCTGCCGCGTACCCATCCATGCCGTCGTAGCGGTCGAGGTGATCCGGCGAGATATTGAGCAGCACCGCCACGCGCGGCGCAAACGTCACGATCGTCTCGAGCTGGTAGCTCGACACCTCGACCACGACGACGCCGCCTGCCGCCGCCGCCGGGGTGAAAGCCGCTTCCACGAATGGCTGCCCGAGGTTGCCGCCCACGAAGGTCGGGCGCCCTGTGGCCGCCATGATCTCGCCGGCCAGAGTCGTGGTCGTCGACTTGCCGTTGGTCCCGGTGATGGCCAGGATGGGCGCCGTCACGAAGCGTGCGCCGAGCTCGATCTCGCCGATGATTGCGACCTCGGCCGCGCGCGCGTCGGCGAGCTCGGGCAAGGGAGGTACCCCGGGCGACAGCACGATGACGTCGACCTTCGTGAAGGTCTCTCGCACATGGCCACCCAGCTCGCGCTTGATGTCGCCGGGAAGACCCTCGAGCACCGCGGTCAGGGCCGAGGCGGGCTTGTTGTCGGTGACGGTGACGTCAGCGCCGCAACGATGCAGCAGACGCGCGGCCGCAGCGCCGGAGCTGCCGAGGCCGACGACCAGCACGCGCTGGCCCTGCCACTGTGCCTTCGCCCTGTCCTCGTCGACCGTGGCCATGGCCGATCACCGCACCTTCAGCGTGAGCAGCAGCCCCGCGATCGCGAAGCAGAATGAGATGATCCAGAAACGAACCACGATGCGCGACTCGGGCCAGCCCTTCTTTTCGAAGTGGTGGTGGATCGGCGCCATCAAGAAGACGCGCTTCTTGGTCCGCTTGTAGTAGCCGACCTGGATGATGTCGGACATCAGCTCGATGATGAAGAGGCCGCCGATGATCGGCAGCGACAGCTCGGTCTTGGTTGCCAGCGCCACGTAGCCGAGCGCACCGCCCAGCGCGAGCGCGCCGACGTCGCCCATGAAGACCTGCGCCGGATGCGTGTTGAACCAGAGAAAGCCGATGCCGGCGCCGCCGATGGCGCCACAGAAGATCGCCAGCTCGCCCGCGCCCACGATGTGCGGCATGCCGAGGTAATTCGCGATGTGAAAGCCGCCCAGCACCGTGCCCGTGGCGTAGGCCAGCAGCATGAAGGTGAAGGCCGAGATGATCACCGGGCCGATCGCGAGGCCATCGAGCCCGTCGGTCAGGTTCACGCCGTTCGACATGCCGACGATGACGATGAGCGCGAGCGCGAAATAGAGGACCAACGGCAGGCTGACCGGCACGCGGTCGAAATCGAGCAGCGGCACCGAAAGGCGCGTGCGGATCTCGGGGTCCCAGGCTCCCCCCCAGAACAGCCAGGCGATCGCCGCCGCGCCGATGGTGAACTGCACCAGCAGCTTGATCTTGCCAGGCACACCCTTCTTGTTCTTCTTGACGATCTTGATGTAGTCGTCGACGAAGCCGAGCGCGCCGTACCCCAACGTCACGAAGAGCGCCTGCCAGATGAGGGGGCTGCGCAGGTCGCACCAGAGCAGCGTGGCCGACGTGAGCGCCACGATGATGAGAGCCCCACCCATGGTGGGCGTGCCCTTCTTGCCCGCGTGGCTGGCAGGACCATCGTCGCGGATCACCTCGCCCAGCTGTCGCTCGCGCGCCCGGCGGATGAACCAGGGCGCGACGAAGAACGTGATCAGCAGGGAGGTCAACGTCGCCAACCCGATGCGGGTCGAGACGTAACGAAAGACGTTGAGAAAGCCGATCTCGTCGCGAAAAAGTTGGGAGAGGTGAAAGAGCATCGTGGTCGCCGGGACGACGGCAACGGTTGGCCGCGCCCCTGGCAGGCATTTTCACCCGCCCCGCCCGAAGTTCCGAGTTTTCGCCCCTTCTTTTTTCAGGGGGCGGACTGCCCCCCGGCGAAGGCCGGAGGCAGCGCTTCGATCACCTTCTCGAGCCGTAGACCGCGCGAGGCCTTCACCAGGATCCAGTCGCCCGGGCGCGACCAGCTCGCCACCGCCGCCGCCGCGGCCGCGGAATCCAGCGTCGTCACAACGCGCTCGGCTGGCAGCCCGCGCGTCCGTGCCCCCCGAGCCGTCTCGCTCGACAGGGGCCCCATGGCCACCAGGCCGGAAAAGCCGAGATCTGCCACCAGCTCGCCGATGCCGAGGTGAAGGGCGCCCTCTTCCTCGCCGAGCTCGAGCATGTCGCCGAGCACGGCAAAGGCACGCGCGCCCGGCGGTCGTGAGCCGGCCACCGTGCGCAACGCCGCCGCCATCGACGCGGGATTGGCGTTGTAGCAGTCGTCGAGAACCACGCGCCCACCGATGGGCACCAGCTGCGAGCGATGCGCTGGCAGCGCCACTCGTTCCATGGCAGCGGCCGCCTCCGTGCTCGACCGCCCAAGGGCGAGCGTGACGGCGAGCGCGGCGGCCGCGTTGCGTGCGTTGTGAGCCCCTGGCAGCGGCAGTCGCACGACCACCGGCGCTTCGCCCACCGCAAATCGCAGCACCGATCCCGCGGTACCCGCCGGGATGGCCTCGAGCAGCTCGACGTCGGCCGGCCCGACCCGGCGCACGGATCCGCGCTCGATCTCGCCCGCCACGAAACGACGCTTGCGCGCCTCGGGCAAGATCGCCGCTTGCGCTTCGATGAGCGGCTCGCCGGCGGGCAGCACGCCCACTCCCTCGGGCCCGAGGCCCCCGTAGATCTCGCCCTTGGCCTTGGCGACCTCCGCCAAGGATCCCAGACGCCCGAGGTGCGCCGCGGCCACGTTGGTCACGAGGGCCACGTGCGGCCGCGCGATGTCAGCGAGAAGCGCGATCTCGCCACGCGCCCGCATCGCCATCTCCAGCACCCAATGCGTCTCGCCGCCGTGCGATTCGAGGATCGTGAGCGGCATGCCGATCTCGGTGTTGAGGTTGCCGGCCGTGCGCAGGACGTCGCCCGAAGGTCCCGCGCTGGTGGCGCGCACGTCGAGGGCAGCCGCGACCAGCTCCTTGGTGGTGGTCTTGCCGTTGGATCCGGTGATGCCGACGACCCGGCCGGCAAAGCTCGCTCTCACCGCGCGGGCCAGATCGATCAGCGCCTGGCGTGGATCCTCGACGCCGATCACCGCGACGCCGTCGCAGCCAGACGGCACGCCTCGATCTCGCGGCACCACCACCGCCGCAGCGCCGCTGGCGACGGCGGTCGCACAGTAGTCGAAGCCGTCGACCCGTTCGCCCTTGAGCGCAAAAAAGAGCCGCCCGCCCCCAGTTGCCCGGCTGTCACTCGCCGCGCCCACGAAGTTACCCGCCGCACGACCAGCCAGCAGCCGGCCGCTGGTGGCCTCGATCGCAAGTTGCAACGAACGCGGGGCGGGTCCTGTCATCCCGGATTCCCGGCGGCGCGCGCAGCGAAGGCCACCCGGGCCTCGGCCCGATCATCGAACGGCAGCTTCTCGGTGCCGACGATCTGGTAGTCCTCGTGCCCCTTGCCGGCGATCAACAGCGTGTCGCCGGGGGCCAGCGCGAAGACCGCGCGGCGGATCGCCTGCCGTCGGTCGGGCTCCACCCAGTATCCCTTGCTGGCCGTGCCGAGCGCGCCGCCCTCGAGCTCGGTCGCCCCCGTGCGCACGACGCCTTCGCGGATCATGGTGATGATGCGACCTGCATCTTCGGTGCGTGGGTTGTCCGAGGTCACAATGGCCACATCGCCGAGGCGTGCCGCGGCCTCGCCCATGAGCGGACGCTTGGCGTTGTCACGATCGCCACCGCAGCCGAAGACGACGATGAGCCGCCCGCGCGTGAGCGGCCGCAAGGTGCCGAGCGCGCGTTCGAGAGCATCGGGCGTGTGCGCGTAGTCGACGACACAGAGCGCGCCGACGTCGTTGCCAACCCGTTCGAGGCGCCCCGGGACCGCGGCC
>JANNNO010000239.1:0-5674 GCA_031398585.1 Myxococcales bacterium
TGGGCGCGGTGGGGGCGTTGGTGGGGCGGGTTGGGGGGTGGGTTGGAAGGCTGGCGACCTTCACGCGCGCGGGGGCGGTCGGGTGAGGCGGGTGCGGAGAGATCGGGTTAGGCGAGTACCTCTTGGGCCCTTTGCATCCAGTGCGCGATGTCGACGTTGTGGGGGCAGGCGGCGCGGGCTTGCGTGAAGTTGGCGCCGGTGAGGGTGCGGGCGGCGCTGGGGAGCTTGCGGTACATCTCCTTGGCGAGATCCGTCTTGCCGTAGACGTCGTGGTACATGAGGTAGCGGAGCGTGGGGCCGATCTTGAGCGCGGCGCCGGCGGCCGGGCCGCAGAGGTGATCGCAGCCGTCGCAGGTCACGCCGCGGGTGGCGGCGGCGTACTGGTAGAGCGATTCCATCTCGGCGCGGGTCAGCTTGGTCTTGTCGATGGCCGCGCCGACGTTCTCGCGGACCTTGTCGAGGTTGTCCATGTCCGACACCGCGCTGGTGATGCGTTCGTCGGCCCAGACCGCCTTCATCACGGCCTGATATTTGTTCCACTTGCCTGTCTGTTCGAACTTCTTCCACTGCGGTTCGAACGAGACCGCCGAGCCCTGCGTCTTCATCGCGATGAGGCCGACCTTGCCCTTGTAGGCCGCGTCGATGGCACGATTGAGCTTGTCGTTGCCGTACTGCTGGAAGTTGTAGCGGAACATCACCGAATCGATCCAAGGCGTGCGCGCCGCCAGCTCGAGCAGCTCGGCCACAGTGCCGTCGTGGCAGGAAAAGCCGAAGTACTTGAGCTTCTTTTCCTTGCGGAGCTTTTCCACGACGACTTTCAGGTCGTCGTTGATCTGCTCGGGCTTCCGCAGCCCGTGCAGATAATACATGTCGACGTAGTCGGTCTTCAGCTTCTCGAGGCTTTCGTGGAAGGTCTTTTCGAAGCCCTTGGGATCCTTGTCGTCCGACTTCGTCGTGATCCAGATCTTCGAGCGCAAATTCGCTCGCGTGTGAAAGGCGCCGAGCGCCAGCTCACCCTCGCCGCCGGAGTAACAATCGGCCTGGTCGAAGTAGTTGACCCCGTACTTCACGCATTCGGCCAGCTTGGGATCGAAACGCGGATCGAGCGGCAGGGATCCCCCCATGGCCAGGATCGGGATCTTCTCGCCGGTCTTGCCGAGCACGCGTTTCGGCACCTGCACCGGCGCGGCCTGGATCGCCGACGGCCCGACGCCCAGGCTGCTGGCGAGCACCAGACCACCGGCCGCGGCGCCGCCCTTCAACACCGTCCGACGGCTGTTGCCCACGCTGCCCACGTTGCCCACTTGGCCGCCGCTTGCGCGATCGACGTTGCCGCTGCCCCGGCTTCCGCGTCCCTGGCGTCTCGTGCCCTTGCTCTGATCCTCGCTCATGCGTCAGCTCCCCTTGGGTTTGTGGCTTCCGAGCAGCAGCGTGCGATCTTTGGATCGCGTCTCACCGATCGCGGTGACGTACACCGCGGGATCGTCCATTACCGGGCACTCGCGCTCGCAGATCCCGCAGCCGATGCAGAGCTCGGGTCGCAGGTACGGCTTGTTGAGCGTCACCTTCTGGCCGTCCCAGCGAGTGATGGTCTCTTCATAGGTTCCGATCGCCTTGGGGCTCGTCGGGCAGACTTCTTCGCAGACCACACAGGGCGTCTGCATCGCCCAGGGCAGGCAGCGGCCCTGGTTGAAGAAGGCCGTTCCCAGCCGAATCGGGCCCTTTTCTTTGTGTTCGGCGAGACCGAGCTTCTCGGCGAGCGAGATCTTCTGGATCGCACCCGTCGGGCAGACCTCGCTGCACAACGTGCAGTTGAGCTGACAAAAGCCGGTCTTGAAATCCATGACCGGCGTCCAGAGCCCCTCGATTCCCCCTTCGGCCAGCGTCGATGGCTGCAGGACGTTGGTCGGGCAGACATTGATACACTGGTCGCACTTGATACAGCGTTCGAGGAACTCCTCTTCCTCGACGGTGCCGGGCGGGCGGATCGCCTTGTGATTGAAGCTGCGCTTGTTGACCGCCTTCGAATAGCGCATGAACGGATAGGTCAGCACGCCGACCACGGCGGCCAGGATCCACCGCCGCCGCGGTACCTCGGGCGCTGCAATCTCGGTGGCCGGGATCTTCGAGATGACTTTCTTTCCGAAGAGCTTGGCGGTGCCGTCTTTGATCGATCCGATGATGCGCTTGCTGACGGGCACCGGGGCTAGCTTGAAGCTGAGCGCGTCTTCCGGGCAGTCGTCGATGCAGTTGAAGCAGACGAAGCATTCACTCTTGCGTAGGGCGGCTTGCGGATCCGAGGCGCCTTCGCAATGTCGGAGGCAGAGATTGCAGTCGGTGCACTTGGTCAGATCGCGATCGATTCGCCACAGAGCGAAACGCGACAGCACCCCGAGGAAGGCGCCAAGTGGGCAGAGCACGCGGCAGAAGAAGCGTGGGATGACGAGATTGAGGCCGACCAGCGTTACCAGCATGAGCCCCACCACCCAGGCACCGCCGAAGACCCGCGGATCCACCGCACCCGGTGACGACTGCAGAAAGTCGAGGCCCGCAGGCAACGCGGCGTCGATGCCGGGTTTCAGCGCGACCGCGAAGGATCGGACCAGCAGGCACATCGGATCGAGCAGGCCGATCTGCAGCGAGCCGAACGCGGCCAGCACGATGAAGATGGCAAGCCCGATGTACTTGAGCTGGAAGATCGGGCGATAGGCGTTGACGTCGATGTTGTGACGGTTCTTGCGGATGTTGAAGATCCACCCGATGAACTGGTGGAGCGTCCCGTAGGGGCAGATCCATCCGCAGAAGACGCGGCCGAGCAGTAGGGTCGGGACGAGGAGAAACATCGCTCGCCAGAGCCAGCGGTAGACCGTCCCGGTCGAGATGGCGGTGGCGAACGTGACCAGGGGATCGATTTCGAGAAAGAGCGAGACCGGGTAGCCGCCGAGGCGCGAGAACCAGGTCGTCCAGAGCAGGAAGACGAAGAGCGCGAAGAAGAACGCCTGCGTGACGATGCGCCAGTTGGTGATGCGAAGCAGCCGCGCGTAAAACGGTGTGCCATCGCGGTTGCGTTCCACGACACGCAACAGGCTCTCTTTGCCGATCAACTTCATCCGGCCGAGACCTCCTTCACGTGCACGTTCTTCCAGTCGGGATTGCCCAGCTTACGGGCCGCCGCGCGCGCGAAGTAGGCCGGCAGAGCCTCCCCCTTGCGCTCGAGAAGGTTGTCCCAGCCGAACGCATCGGCGGCCAGCGAATCGGTCGACGCGACCATCGTGTGCGCCGCTTTCACGTCACTCAGGCTGCCGCCAGTGGGACCGCTGCGGAAGAGCACCCGGCTGCCATCGAGAAGTACGAAAGTCGGCCGCAGCATGAGCGCGAGATCCGAGATGATGCCGTGGATGTCCTGGTGAAACTGGTTGCGGCGACCGCCGAGGAGGCCGTACCAATTTTTCGTCGTCATCGACGCGCGGCAGAGGTTGTGATCTTTTACCGGGGCAACGCCGATCACTTTGTTGGCGCCCTGGAACGGCCGGTAGAAGAACGGCCAGCGAGCGATCCAGGTGGCGCCTGGCGTTTCTACCGTCTGGAACTCGCCCGCGCTCGGCAGGAAGACACGGGCGCCCGCGCTGACGGCTGCCTGTTGGATTCCGGTGCGCACGAAACAGCTCTGCGGCGATTCGATGGGATTGTCGGCGACCCGGATCTCCTTGGCGCCCGCCTCGCGGACCAGGTGAATCAGTGCGGTCAATACATCCGGGTGAGTGGTCGCTCCGAGCACGGCCGGGCGTTCGAAGGCGACGTTCGGTTTGATGACGACGACGTCCCCGCGGCTGACGAAGCGGCCGATGCCGCCGATCGCGTCGACCGCGGCGCGCACCATCGCGGCGACGTTCTGCCCGCGTGCCACCCCGACGAGGGGCAACGTCGGCGACGGTCGCACGGCGAAGCCGCCTTCCGGCAGTCGCAATGAAGGAACCTGCGGTTTGCCGAGCTCGCCTGTCGGATCCCTGAGCGAGCCTGGCCATCCAGCAGGCGCCAGGCTGAGGTAGCCGGCACCCACGCTCGCCGCGCCGACCGCCGCGGCCTGCCGGAGAAAACGTCGGCGCTCCTCGTGTCTGTGCGCTGCCAGGGCAGCTGCATCCAGCGCCGGCGTGCCCGAGTTGGTCGTTGCACCCGGTGAGGGCTCCGCGCTAGGCGTTTCGCCATCGGTTCCGGACCCGGGAGTTCCTGGCGGTCGAGGTGCACGGGGACTACGGGGATCTTCAGCGCTCATCGACTCCTGCCTTTTGCCCTGTCTCTTGCGCCGGTTGCGAAGGAGGGCTCCCCGTCGGCGCGCCTTGCGGGGGCGAAACGGGGCGTACTTCGGGTGGCGTCGCTTGACTCGCCGCTTGGTCGAGCGGGGCGGCTCGCGCACGAACTTCGGCAGGGGCGGCGCGCAAGGCGGCGCGCAGCTTGCCGATCTCGGTCACGGCCGCGGCGCCGCTGTCCGCGCCGCGCACGCCGATCACGAAACGATCTTCGATGGCGGCCGCAGAGAAGAGACCGAGGAACTGGTCCTTGACCAGATCCACGCCTTGCTTTTTGCCGGCGCGCTCGCCCATCTCGAGAAACGCCGTGTGCAGCTGAGCGCTGAACCTTTTGGCGGCGCGGACATCTTTGCGTGCCGACAGGAACCATTCCAGATCCTTGTCTTTGCCGAGTGGCCGCACCGACCAGACATCGTCAGCGAAGGCGAGGGAGAAGGCGTTCTTGGCGAAGTAGGTCATTCGGTCGGCGGACAGACCGAGCTCGCCCAGCACGATCGGGTAGACCCACGGCAGGGGAGCCGCCGCCACCGACGCCAGCATCACGTCCGCCAAACTTTTGAGCTTGGCGGTGATGACGGGCGTCTCGTCCGAGCCGAGGATCCGGATGTAGTAGGGACCGCGTGCCATGAAGAGGGCGTTGCGGTCGAAATGGTGAAGGCCCCCGGCGGTTTCGATCACCTTGGCGTCTTGCGGCCGCTCGCCACCGTAGGCACCAAGCGCGTTGGGCGCGCGGGCGAGGTCGTACATCTCGACGTCGATCGTGGTCGTGGGATCGCCCTTCTTGTTGAGAAGGACACTCGTCATCTGCTTGAAACCGAAGGCCCGGAAATAGTCCGCGCGGCCGTTGATCTTGACGTAAAGGTTCTCTTCGTCGAAGGACGCGATCTTGTCTTCCGTCCAGTCGCTTCCCGCGAGGTCGTCGGGCAGCGGTCCGCGGCCGGCCACTGCCGTGCCGACCTGGCTTTCGCCGCGACCGGCGAGCGGCGCCGTCGCGGTGCCCGCCTGCGCGATGGGAACCTTCGTCTCACCGGGGGCCAACAGGGATGCCCCGTCAGAGTAGAGAGCGGGGTCCGGGTGACGCCCCTTCCAGATCACCCAACCGCTGAGGACCAGCAGCAGTGCAAAAACGATCGCGCCCCAGCGGACCTCGCCAAGCGAATAGGTCCGCCGGTAATGACGAAACCCGTCGCGAACGAACAGGCGATCTTCGTCCTTGCTCTCGGTCGCCATGGAGAGGGGGCCTTCCTCGTCGCGCGCCAGCGCTTGCGACGGCGCAGTATAGGACGGACCCCCGAGGGGTCCATCCCTCGCCGGGAGTTTACGACGTTTTTACGGGGGCGTTGCAGGTCGCCCCCGTCCGGACGACG
>JANNNO010000300.1:0-3747 GCA_031398585.1 Myxococcales bacterium
GAACCGGCGCCGCCACCGCTCCCCCCGGTGGAGCGGCCGCCGCCAGCGCCCGCTTCTCCACCACCGCCACCGCCGCCACCGTCACCGCCACCGCAGGCGAGCAAGACCGTCAGCGCGGGTGCGAGCACGACCCGGAAACCCGACCCCCGCGAGAGCGAAGTGACTGCCATGGCGTTGCGCGGATGATGTCGCCCCTGCCTCCAGCAGGCAAGGGCCGGGGACTCAGCGCCTCGGGCAGCGCGTCGCTTTTTGCAGCGACTCGGGCCGCCGATCTCGGGCGCCCGGCGATCAGGTGGGGCGCAGCCGCCTCACGAGCAGGTTGAGCACGATGGCCAGCGCCGCCAGCAGAGGCGGGACCAGCAGCAGTGAGGCTCTCGCCGCGATCGCGCCGACACCCCACGGAATGACGGCGATCCCGGCGCTGCAGGCGGCGACCTGATAACCGATGAGCGGCGCTGAAGCCGTCTGCCCGTGGCGCTGCGGGGTCAGGTGCATGGTCAAGGGGTAGATGGCCGCGAGCGCGACGCCGAGCAGCGCCAGCGCGGCGACGGCGAGCCCGTCCGGCGTGCCGGGAACGCAGAGCGCGGCGGCCGCGGCCAGTGCCAGCGCGCATGACCAGCGCACCAACCGTTCTTCACCGACCCGCACTGAAAACGCGCCCGTCGCGACCCGGCCGGCGGTGAGCGCGCCCCAGTAGACCGCCGCGGCCGTGCCCGCCACCGCCGGTGAGATCCCTTTGGTCGCGACGAGGTAGCTCGCGGCCCAGAGGCCTGCCGAGGCTTCGAGCCCGCCGTAGACGAAAAAGAACAGCACCCCCGCGCGCATGCTAGCCGTCGTCTTGGCCCGACCGGTCTGCGGATGCGACGACGGCGCCTCGCGGGGCCATCGCGACAGCGTCACCACGAACGCCAGCGCGAGCGCAAGCTCGACGGCGGCCAGCGCGCCATAAGCCGTCCGCCAGGAACCGTTGCCCGCGAGGGCCACCGACACGCTCAGCGGTCCCAGGGTCGCGCCGATGCCGAAGCAGGCATGCAGCCAGCTCATGTGCCGAGCGCCGTGGTGTCGCGCCACGTATCCATTCAGCGCCGCATCCACTGCGCCCCCGCCGGTGCCGGCCAGCGCAGCGGCCACGACGAGGCACCACCAAGCGGGGGCCACCGCGAACAGCACGAGCGCGATGCCCGCGATCACCGTGCTGCCGGCCAGAACGGCGCCCACGCCGATGCGTGCCAGCAGCCGCCCACCGAGCGCGCTCGAGACGACCACACCGGCCGTGGTTGCGAGCACGAGCTGCCCCGCCGACTCGAGGGGCGCGCGGAAGTCGCCGTGCATGACCGGCCACGCCGCGCCCAGCACGCTGTCCGGCAGCCCGAGGCTGACGAAGCCAATGTACGCGAGCGCCAGCAAGGCCGCGGAGGCAGCGGGGGTCACGACAGCGAGGTGCGGCCGATCCGGGCGCGGCGCCACTTCCCTATCCTCGATCACGGTGCACCTGCGCCCTCAGACATCGGCGAGCAGTTGACGGGCGAGCAGCTCCACCAACCAGCGCTGGGCCTTCGCGTCCGACCAGCCGCGACCGACCGTGAGGTCGTGATAAAGCTCGGCGCGGGTGAGGACATGGAAGACGTCGACGGCTTCTTGTGACCGCAGCCGAGGACGCAGGCCCCTGCCCTTGCTGGCGAGCGTCTCTACCAACATCGCCGAGGCCTCTTCGCGCAGCCGTTCCGAATCTGCGAGCGTCACTTCGATCTCGGTGCCGCGTTGGGCGCCGAGGCTCGCGAGGAGCGGTCCCACCCGGGCAAGGATGGGGGCAGTCCCCGCCACGTAGATCTCGATCGCCTTGCGCGGATCTGGCTCGGCCTCGAAGGGACGGAACCACGGCATCTCATCGCGCGCCACTGCTTGAAGATCCGCCTTCACGTCTCGGTCGAGGGTCGGCGACCAGCGCTCGAAGCCGACCACGGTTGCGTGCAGAACTTCGCTCAGGATGGCCGGCTTCGTGTGAAAGGTGAAGTACAGGGTCTGCACCGCGACGCCCGCGCGCGCCGCGATGGCGACCATGGTCGTGGCTTCGTAGCCTGTCTCGCAGACCAGGTCGTAGGCGGCACGAAGGATACGACGCCGCGTCGCATGCGTGCGCTGCTGACGAGTCGGTGGGTCAGCGGCCTGGGCGGTTTTCCCTTTGGGTTTCGTGCGCTTGTTCATTTACTGTAGTCTCACTCTAGAGTTCCGGTACAGTGAGTGGCGATGGAAACGAGCGCCCCCCTCGCCGGGCCGTCGCCGCGCGCAGACCGCCAAATCGCGATCTGGTGGTGGCCGGCGACGCTGCTCGTGCTGTCGTTGCTGGCCTTCTTCCCCACCTACTTCGTGCGGTTCCCTGGTTTCGCGGGCACGTCGGCCAAAGTTCACTTTCACGTCGTGACCATGCTGGCCTGGGTCGCTCTCAGCATCGCCCAGCCGATTCTCATCCAGCGGCGGCGGGTGGATCTGCACCGGCAGCTTGGTCGACTGGCGTACGCTCTTTTGCCTCTGATCGCCGTCGGATTCTGGTGGGTCATGAGGGACGGCCAGCTTCGTCGTAAGGAGCCGGAGTTGATCCTGGCCACCGCGTTCGACGCATTCTTTTTCTTCTTCCTCGTCGGTATGGGCCTCTTGCATCGTCGGCGTCGGGCGCATCACGGAGCGTTCATGATGCTGTCGCTGGTGCCATTCCTCAATCCAACGCTGGGCCGTCTCGTCTCGCCGGCCATCAGCGTGCCCCTCCAGTTGATCGTACTCGTCAGCCTGCTCGTCCTAGCACGGCGAAAGCGACGTGAGACGCGGCCTTATGTCGTGGCTCTGATCGCGTTCACCGGCGCGCTGGCGGCACTCGTGCTGGTGATGGTGGCGTTCCCGGGCGCATCGGAAGCGCTTTGGCAGGCGCTCTTTCGCTAGCGTGCCGACGGATCGGCGCGCAGGCTCAGTGCGATTCGGGCGCGGCAGAGGCGTAGTCTTTGCCGATGCGAATGTCACCGACGAGTGTGGCGGACTGGGGTTTGGGGCTGCTGGTCGTGCCGTAGATGCCCCATTTGGGATCGATGAAGCCGCCGTCGAGGGTCTGGCAGGCAACCCGCATCGAGCCGTCGGAGAGCTTCTGTGGTTGGCCGTTGTAGTAGAGCTCGACCCAGCCGAGTTTGGCGTCGTAAGATTGCTTGATTCCGACAACGATCGTGAACCACTCGCCGATGGGTGTTGGAATCGACCAGAGGACCGTTCCGCCACTGAGGCCCCCGCCCCCGCCGCCCTGGGCCAGCTTCTGCGCTTCCAATGACAGGCGGCCCCCGCCCGGGCGAAGCAACAGGGGAAAGTTGAGTGTGTTGGGCTTGCCGGGCGTGTCGTAGGTCTTCCACTGGAAGATGCCTGTAACGGTGAGGCTCGACGGTGCCTCGATCTTGTAGCGCATGCCCACGTAGACGACGTCGCCCTCCTTGGTGTTGTAACCGGCGGCGCCCTTGGCTTCGCAGCGGTTGGTTCCGGGCGGGCGGTTGAACTTGCGGACCTTGCCGTGCGCGGGGTCCTCGACCACGGTCACGGTGCAGCCGCCTTCCGTCTCGACGTTCTTGAAGGCGGCGTTGCCCTTCTCCGGATCGCCGTACCAGATGACGTTGGCCGGGTTCGCGGCGCCGCCGCCCGCGGCACCACCGCCGCCGTCGACCGCCCCGCCCGCATCGGGCGCGCCCGCCGCGCCACCTGTGGCTCCGCCCTCGC
>JANNNO010000308.1:0-5467 GCA_031398585.1 Myxococcales bacterium
ACGTGGCTCGATCTCCGCCCGCG
The DNA here is from genome assembly GCA_031398585.1 of Myxococcales bacterium. GTDB lineage: Bacteria > Myxococcota_A > Polyangia > Fen-1088 > Fen-1088 > JANNNO01. The sequence continues at coordinate 24 of JANNNO010000308.1, forward strand.
TCTCCTGCTTGCTCCTCAAACGCATGAACCTCGTCCGGGATTCGCGGCCGCCGGCCTTCCCCATTAACCTCATCGCTCAACCTTGCTGCCCGCCGACGTCATCCAACGCTTTCGCAACGGCGACGAGGACGCTTTCATGAGCGTCTACGATCGGCACCAAGGCGATCTGCGCCCCCTGGTGGCGCGCCACTTCTCGTCGCCTTTCGAACGCGAGGAGGCGTTGCAAGAGATCTGGCTACAGGTCCACCGCGCGGCACGCAGCTACGATCCCACGCGCGGCGAGCTGCGCTCGTGGCTGCGCACACTGGCGACCAACCGATGCCGCGAGATTCTGCGCGCGCGCGGCCGTCGTCCGCCGCCGGGCGCCGAGATCGGCGAGGAGCTCCTTTCGGCCGACGCGGGTCCCGACGCCGTGGCACGTGAACACCGGGTCAAGGCCGCGATCTCCGCTCACCTCGGCACCCTCCCGCCGGAAGAAGCAGCGGTCTTTCGGCTCGCGCTGCTCGAGGAACAGCCGACCGAAGCCGTAGCTCAGCGTCTCGGCATCTCGCCTCGACGGGCCAAATACCTCAAACTGAAGCTGCTCGAACGAGCCGCCGCAGCGCCTGCCTTGCGCGCGGCCCTCGAGGACGCCCTCTTGCCATGAGTCTCTCTTCACACCGTGAGCGAATCGTCAGTGCGATCGCCGGCGACCTTCCGCCGAACGACGAGGCGGATCTGCGTGCCCACCTGCGGACCTGCGACGAATGTCGCCAGCTCTACGACCATCTCAGCCTGACCGCGCATGCCCTCGCGCCAGCGCAGCGAATCGCCCAGGCCCGCGAGCGCACGCGCCTCGCGCGTGCGCTCGCGTCTGCCGATGGCGAGCGCAGTGACAACGCCGGCGAAGTGGCGTCCCCCGAGGCGGCGCCGAAACGGGAAGGATCACGACGTGGCGCCCGCTGGGCCCTGCTCGGTTTGCTGCCGGTGGCGGCCGCGGCGGCGCTGTTCGTCGTGCTGCGGCCGGCGGCACCCACCCGCGCCCCCGCAACGCCGCCGTCCATTGCATGGCGAGGCGAAATGGCGCTGCCGAAAGCCGAGGCGTTTCCGCCGCAGCTCACTTTGCGCGTCTACGTTCGGCGACGGGGCAGTGACGGCATCCCGGGCCCGGTGCTCTTGGCCGGGGAGATGCCGGGATCCGGTGAGATGCGCGCCTCGGGGAACGACGATCTGCAGCTCGTCTACGCCGGCCTGACGGCTCCGCGCTATCTGGCGATCTTTGCCCGCGACGAGCGTGGCCAGATCCTGCGGCTGTTTCCGCCCCTCACGCAATCGGGCTTCGGTGTCGTCTCGGGTGAAAAGCCGCGTCCGGTGGTGCCGAGCCTCAAGCCACGCCCCCTCGGGCAGCCGTTGAACCTAGCGACTCACGCCGGGCGGCGCTGGTCGCTGAGCGCGTACATCAGCCCCAACCCGATCGATCCGGATCGCCTCGAGCAACGGCTGCGGCGGCCCGCAGACCAGGCCCCTGCACCCCTGCACCCGACGCTCGAGACCACGCTGCTCATCGATCCCTGACGGAAGCCCTGACGGAGGCCATCACGACACTGACGCATGCATGCCCGCCACCTGTCCGCGACGAGGATGTCTGCGCGGACCGGGACACCGCACGCGCGTTAGCAACCGGAGCGCGCTCGATTCGCGAAAAGGCCACTGCGACCCACGGACGCTTGAACCTGCCCGCCAAGGTCGCCGCGATCTGCGCGCTCCTCGTCGCCAGCCTGGCTCTCCCTGCCCGTGCGAGCGGCGAGCCGCCCGAGATCTTTGCCGTCGTGATCGGTTGGAACGGCGGCAATCGCGAGCTTCCGCCCCTGCGATTCGCCGATGACGACGCTGCCCGCTTCGCCACCTTCTTCCGCGGTCTCGGCAGCGCCGAAAGGCCCGGCCGCGTCTGGCTGCTCACCGAATTCGACGCGCGGACCAAGACCACGCTTGCCGAGGCCGGACTGAAGGTCGAACCCGACGGTCCCCCCACCCGTCCGGTGGTGCTGGCCACGTTGCGAACGGCTGCGGCGGCGATTGGCCGCGGCGGTGACCGTCGCCGGGTGCTCTACGTCATCTACGCCGGTCACGGCCTGCGAGGCCGCGTCCTGCTGCAACCGACGGGTGATGGCGAGGCCGCGCTGACCGGCACGGAGCTGCGCACCGCACTTGCCGACGCGCTCGCGACCGGAGCGCGCCCCCAGGAGCCCTCGGTCTTCGTCTTCCTCGACGCATGCCGCTCCGAAAGCCTCTTCGCGGATCGTGGCGCCGTCGATTTCGGTACCGCGATCGCCGAGCTCGCCGAACGGGCAGAGGCGCTGCCGATTGGTGTGCTCACCGCCGCCCGCAGCGGCAAGCCTGCCGGCGAGGTCGCCCGCCTCGAGGCCGGTTTCTTCTCGCATGTGCTCGGATCGGGCCTGGCAGGAGGCGCCGACGCGGACGGTGACGATGTCGTCAGCTTCGGTGAGCTCGCCGCGTTCGTCGCCTTCCACACGCAGAAGTTGACCGGCCAGTTGCCCTGGTTCGATCCGCCCAACGGCGATCTCGAGGCGGGGACCATCGACCACAGGGGGCGCCCCACTCGCCTCGTGCTGCCGGCCGAAGGTGGCAGCCGCTTCCTGGTCAGCGCCGCGGTTGGCCGGCCGGTCTTCGCAGAAGCCTTCCAGGGGGCCGGCCTGCGCCTGCGCTTGCGCCTGCCGCCGGGAAGCTACCGGGTGATGCGTGAATCGCGCGGACAGCCTGGCCGCGTCGCCCACGTCGTGCTCGGCCGGGGACAGGTCGTCGATCTGACCACGGCGGCTTGGCAAGACGGGGGCGGGACGCGCGGAGAGGATCCCAGCCGCAACGTCGACTTCGTTGCCGACAACAACGACTCTCTTCACCTCGACTTCTCGTCCCAGCTCTCCTCGGAGGTCGTCTCGACGCTGGCCGCCGGCTTTTATGCCGGCCGCAGCGAGCCGGCCTCGCCCTCGCGGCTCGCCATCGCCGCCGAAATCGGGGTGGCGCCCGCGCCATTGGCGCTGCCTGGCTCGGAATCACGGCTCGCCCTGCGTGTGGTGATGCCGATTGGTCCCTTCGCCGCCGCCCTGGTCGCCCGGGGCGCGCGAGCCGCGCACACCGTCGACGGCCGCGGTCGCACCCTGCACCACCTGGGTCTCGCTGCCGAGCTGACCTGGCCGCTGCCTCTGTCACGCACCATCGAGCTCGGGCCGCACCTGGCGGCGGGCTGGGGCCTGGCCCTGTTGAGCTCGGATCGCCCCCTCGCCGGTGATCTCGTCAGTCCGACCCTGGACGCGGGGCTACGCGTGTCCTGGCGGCTCGGCCGACAGATCTTCCTGACCGGGCTCGGCGCCGTCAGCGCCACCTTCTTGACCGTCGACGAGCGGATCCGCCGCTCCCTCGTGCCGACGCTCGCTTTCGGCGCCGGGAGGCTCTTCTGATGATCCAGCCGAAGTCGACGGCCCCGATGTGGGCGACCTGCTCAGTGCTCGCGGCGGCCATCGGCCTGGCTTCTTGCCGGCCAGCCCCTCTCACCAGCGAAGGTCTATACGGCCCCGCGCCGCGATCGCCCGATCTCGTCGAGGCGGGCGCGCCCGATCGGCCACGCACTGAAAGCGATGGTTCAGTCACATCGTTCGACCTGGCCGAGCCGAACCGCGACGGATCGGTGGCCACCATCGATGCTGGGACAGTCGAGACTGGCCATGGCGGCCCTGCCGTCGACGGTCCTGCCGCCGAAGTCCCGGCCGTCGACAGCGGGGCACGCACCTGCATGGAAGAACCCTTTCCGCCGGGCAGCCCCGCCTGCGGCGCCGAGATCATGTCGGGCGTGCTCTCGGGCATGGTGGTCGACGCTTGCGACGGCAACCTCTTTCTCAACGCCAACGTCGGGATCGACGGCCAACACGGCTGCAGCCACGAGGGAAAGGGCTCTTTCTCCTTTCGCAACCTGCGGGTCGGCTGCCGGCTCACGCTCACCGCCAGCCGACCGGGCTATCAGCCGTTTTGCGCGGTATTGACCATCCCGAGGGAGGGGCGCGGCGGCTTCGTGATTCGCCTCATGAGGACCGCTGGTTGCGACATCACCGCGCCCGCGGCCGAGGCCTGCGTCTGCACGCCTCCCTGCACACCGCTTTGAAAGCCGCCGGGCAGCGCCTTCGATCCCACGCCATCGCGGCGGCCCCACGCCATCGCGGCGGCCGTTGCGGCGAGGTTGCCGATCCGCGATCGCTTTGGGAGGATGCGCGATCATGCTCGCGCGCATCCATCGTCGGTGGCCGTCAGTCCTCTCGGGTTTTGCCCTCGCCTCGCTTCTGACCACGCCTGCTCTTGCGCAGGCGCCTCCCGCAGCCGGCGCCGCCTCTGGCGCGACCCGGGTGACCAGCGTCGAAGGGATCACGGAATACCGGCTCCAGAACGGCATGCGGGTGCTGCTCTTCCCCGATACTTCGAAGCCGACGGTGACGATCAACATCACCTACCTCGTCGGCTCTCGCCACGAAGGCTACGGCGAGACCGGCATGGCGCACCTGCTCGAGCACATGCTCTTCAAAGGCACCAAAGCGCGCCCCGACATCTGGAAGTTGTTGCAAGACCGCGGCGCCAAATTCAACGGCACAACGTGGTTCGATCGCACCAACTACTACGAAGAGCTGCCGGCTTCCGCCGAGAACCTCACCTTCGCGCTCGAGCTCGAGGCGGATCGCATGGTCAACAGCACCATCGCTCCCGATGCGCTGGCCAAGGAGTTCTCGGTCGTGCGCAACGAATTCGAGATGGGCGAAAACGATCCGGGCACCGTGCTCGAGGAGAAGATCTTCGCCACCGCGTATCAGTGGCACAACTACGGCAAGTCGACCATCGGCTCGCGCAGCGACATCGAACGCGTTCCGGTCGAGAATCTGCGCGGCTTTTATCGTCGGCACTATCAACCCGACAACGCTCTGCTGGTGGTGGCGGGCAAATTCGACGAGCCCAAAGCGCTCGAGCAGATCGTGAAGATCTTCGGCGTGCTGCCGCGGCCCACGCGCACGCTCATCCCGACCTGGACCGAAGAGCCCGTGCAAGACGGTGAGCGCCACGTGGTGCTCCGGCGCGCGGGCGATCTCTCGGTGGTCGCTGTCGCCTACCACGGCGTGGCCGGCGCGCACCCCGACTGGCTCGCTTCGGATGCGCTGACCGACGTGATGACCAACAAGCCGGCGGGTCGCCTCTACAAAGCCCTGGTGGAAAAGGGCCTCGCCAGCGAGGTCTTCGGCTACCTCTATCCGACGGCCGAGCCTGGCCTCATGTACTTCGGAGCCAAGGTGCGCACGGGTGGTTCGCCAGAAAAGCTCCTCGCGGCCCTCATCAAAGCGGTCGAAGGGCTCGCGCGCCAACCGGTCACTGAAGTCGAGCTAGACCGCTGGCGGACCAAGTCGCGGCGA
>JANNNO010000309.1:0-16138 GCA_031398585.1 Myxococcales bacterium
GCCTGCTGCACATGGAGATCGTGCAAGAGCGCCTCGAGCGCGAGTACAACCTCGACCTCATCACCACCGCGCCCACCGTCAGGTTCCGCATGGTGAAACGCGACGGGACCGTGGTCGAGCTCGACAACCCCGCCAAGTTTCCCTCCGAGGGCGATCTCGAACAGATCGAAGAGCCGCTCATCGCCGCCACCATCCACACGCCGCCCGAATATGTCGGCGCGCTCCTGCAGCTTTGCGAAGAGAAGCGTGGCAAGCAGACCGGCCTCGCGTATGCCGGCGAACGTCGTGTGATCATCCGCTACGACATCCCGCTGACCGAAGTCGTGTACGGTTTTTACGACCGCATGAAGACCGTGTCGCGCGGGTATGCTTCGCTCGACTACGAACCCAAAGGCTACCGCGAGGCCAACCAGGTCAGGCTCGACCTCATGGTGAACGGCGACAGGGTCGATTCGCTCTCGGCCATCGTTCATCGCGACACGGCCTATCCCAAGGGCCGGGATCTCTGTGACAAGATGAAAGAGCTCATCCCGATGCAGCAGTTCGAGGTCGCCATCCAGGCATCCGTCGGCTCACGGATCATCGCGCGCACCACGGTCAAAGCGCTGCGCAAGAACGTAACCGCCAAGTGCTACGGCGGTGACATCTCCCGCAAACGCAAGCTGCTCGAACGGCAAAAAGAGGGCAAGAAGCGGATGAAGCAGGTGGGCAACGTGGAGATCCCGCAGGAAGCCTTCCTCGCCATCCTGAAGGTCGATTGATGTCGCAGGGGGAGCTCAAAGGGTGGCGCGATCGACTCGCGCAAAAGCGCGGTGAGGAAGAGGCACGCAACCTCGCCACCGAGGCTCGCCGGATTCTGCGCGCCAAACAAGATCGCATTCCCGCAGCGGTCACCAGCGATGTCGAGGCCGCTGCTTCTGCGGTCGACGCGTCCCTGGCCAGCAATGACGCCGGAGCGCTTCGCGATGCGGTCGCTCGGCTCGACGCCAAGATGGACGAGCATCTCTCGTTCGCGCGCAAGTCCGCGCTGCGCGAGTACGGCGAATCGATCGGCGTTGCCATCGCCATCGCCTTGCTCCTGCGGGCCTTCGTCATCGAGGCTTTCCAGATCCCTTCAGGGTCGATGATCCCGACGCTCGAGATCGGGGATCACATCTTCGTTTCGAAGTTCTCGTACGGCATCGGGATCCCGTTCACGTACAAGAAGGTCCTGCAGTTCGGCACCCCCAAACGGGGCGACGTCATCGTCTTTCGCTATCCGCTCGATCCCGAGATCGACTACATCAAGCGCGTCGTGGCGCTACCGGGAGAGCGGGTGGAGATTCGCAAGAACGAGGTCTTCGTCAACGGCAAGTCGATGGCGCGCGAGCACGTCAAGGGGCCGTGTAGCTACGAGGACACGCCACCGTCCCGCCGCGAATACAACTGCGAGCGCTGGATCGAGAACCTCGACGGCAAAGAGCACAGCGTGATCCACAACGCCAACTCGATGCCGCCGCCTGACTGGACCGGCAACGTCGTTCCCCCCAATCACGTCTTCGTGATGGGCGACAACCGTGACAACTCCAATGATTCACGGGTCTGGGGCACGGTACCGATGGAGCTGATCAAAGGCCGCGCCCTCATCGTCTGGTGGTCACGTCCTCCGACCGAGGGTGGCCTTTCGATAGAAGGCGTGCGCGAATTCTTCGGTGCGATTCGCTTCGGTCGTTTCTTCACCCTGGTGAAGTGAGGCTGACGAAGGCCGCGGTTCAGCGCAGGAGCGCGAAAGCGGCTGCCCCCAGCACCACAGCGATTCCGGCGACGACGCCCAACACACGCAGCGTCCGCCCGCGACCATCTTTGCGATCGAGAGATCTCAGCGCCGTCGCGATCGCGTCGCGCAAGTCGTTGGCGTCAGCGTAACGATCGGCGGGATCCTTGGCCACCATGCGCAGCACGAGCTCGTCCACCTGGCGCGGGATGGCCAGATCCTTGCGCAGCGAGGATGGCGGGGGCGAGGGTACCTCGAGGTGGAACTTGATCACTTCGATCGGCACGCGGGCCTCTCGCCAGGGGAGCAGACCGGTCAACATCTCGTAGGCCATGATGCCGAGCGCGTAAAGGTCGGAACGTCCGTCGAGGGGGCGTCCGCGCAGCTGCTCGGGCGACATGAACTCGAGAGTGCCGAGGGTCTGACCGACGGCAGTCAGTGCGGGAACGGCCTTGCCCGATGTGTCGCCAATCTTTGCGATGCCGAAGTCGAGCACCTTGACGTAGTCCTCGCCCTCGCGCGCCTCGAGCATGACGTTCTCGGGCTTCATATCGCGGTGAACGATGCCAAACCCGTGCGCCTCGCCGAGGGCTTCGGCGACCTGGTCCATGATGGTGAGCACGCGGCGCGGATCGAGCGGACCTTCGGCGCGTTCGATGTCCTGCAGCGGACGACCACGAAGGAGTTCCATCGCGAGATAGAGCGTGCCGTCCTCAGTCTCGTCGAAGTCGTAGATGGTGACCGTGTGAGGATTGGTCAGCTTCGAACAGGCTTCGGCCTCGCGACGGAAGCGCGCCACCACGGTCGCATCGCCCACGTTGTGGGGATGAAGGATCTTGAGCGCGACTTCCCGGCCGGTGGCAACCTGGCGTCCCCGGAAGACCGCGCCAAAGCCGCCTTCACCGATCTTGCGTTCGACCAAGTAGCGGTTGTTGAGGGTCCGCCCCATCAAGCGATCCAGGGACGGCGGCGTCGCGCGTCCGGGATTGAGGCGCCCGCTGCGGGTCATGGTCGCAGGAACCTTCGGTGCGACCGCGGGCTGACCAGCCGGCGACGGCGATCGCGGAACACCGAGCGCGCTTGGCGACAGCGATCTCGCGGTGGCAGGGGTCGGTTGCGCCCGGGGGATTGCGGCGAGCGACGGACTGTTGCGGGGAAGCGAACCGGGCAGCGACGGCCGCTCGATCGGCGCAGTGGCCATGCCCGGATCCGGCGCGTCGCCACCACGGGAGGGCCGGTGGATCGGCTGCAGATCGGGGATGGTGGCATCGAGCCCGCCGCGGGGGCTGCTCACTTCGAGGCGGGCGCCGCAGCCGCCGCAGAAGCGCGCTTCTGGTTCGGTCGGCATGCCGCAGCTCTTGCAAGCGGGGGTCATCGTCACCGCGAGATCATCGTTTGGCGGGCGCCGCTTTGGCCCTCGTCCCAGCCTTGGCAGCCGCGGCCGGGGCCTTTACTGCGGCGGCTTTGGGAGCGGCAGGGGGGGCGAGGGCTGCATCCGCCGGCTTGCTGTCAACATCGCCGCCGGTAGTGTCGGACCCCGGCTGCCCCGCGGTGGCTGCGCCAGCGGTCGGCGCGGGCGACTCACCGGTCTTGCCACCCGCGGGCGAAACGGTCTTGTCACCCACGGGCGAACCGGTCTTGTCACCCACGGGCGAACCGGTCTTGTCACCCACGGGCGAAACGCCCTTGCCCCCGTCCACTGCCACCGCGGTCTTTTCGGCGGCTTGGCTCGCGGTGCCGGTAGCGGTTTCGATCCCCGCTGCTGGGGGAGCCGCTGCTGCCGATTCGGCCGCTGTGGCCGCGTAGGGCTGTCGCTCCGCTGCGCGGATAGCCGCCTGGGCCTCGCTATCCTTGCGGCCGGCGCCGCCTCGGTCGCATTTGACGAAAGCGCCAGCAGCGGTCGCCGCGACGAGTGTGATCAGCAGGAAGCTCAGCACGCCGTTGGCTTCTTCCGGGCGACTGGCGGCGGCTCCGCCCAGACTTTCTCGTCGCCCCGTGAGGCGAATGGCCTCCTTGGGGACGGTGACCTCGACGGTGACCTTTTCGGCGAGATCCGCACGAACACGCGGCGGGTCGGAATGATCGTAGCCGGGATCGTAAGGGACGAAGGTCACCAGTTCATCGGGGCGCGGGACCGGCAGGTCGGGTCCTTCGAAACGCGCAAGGACGACCGTGACGTTATCGGGCCCCTCGCGTTCGAGGGCGCGGGCGATGAGCCTCTCGCAAGCTTTCCGGAGGTCCGGCTCCTCTTGCAGGATCTGCAGGATCTCGTCGTCGCTCACGGGACCGTGCAGCCCGTCCGAGCTGACCAGGACGACGTCGCCTTGGCGTAGCGCCACTTGTGAGAGCACGACCTCGACCCGTTCTTGAACGCCCAGCGCCTGCAGGATGATGTTGGCGTGCTCGAAGCCCTTGGCCTCTTCGGCAGTCATCGCGCCGGCTTCCATCAACTGCCAGGCGAGCGATTGATCCTTCGTGATCTGGGCCAGGCGCCCGCCGCGTTTGACGTAACAGCGTGAATCGCCGATCTGCCCGACGACCAGGGTGCCGTCGACCACGGCGGCGGCGGTACAGGTGGTGCCCATACCGCGTTCGTTCTGGTTGTCGCGGGACTGGGCGAAGATGCGATCGTTGGCGTCTTCGATGGCGCGGCGAAGCCGACGAGCGAAGCGATCACGGTCGAGCGGTTCGGCTGCCTCGAGCGTGGTCGCGATGGCCTCCACGGCCATGTGCGAGGCGACCTCGCCAGCCGCGGCGCCGCCCATGCCGTCACAGACCAGGAACAGCGCACCCTTCGACCCGAGGTCGATGGCGAGCGGATGCTCGGATTCGTCGGCCCGGATGCCCCGGGAAACGTCGAGGACCAGCAAGTTGTCCTCGTTGTGCTCGCGAATCAACCCGACGTCGGTCTTGCCGAACGCCGTGATTTTGATGTTAGGCGGGTTCCCCATGCCAAAGCTCGGCGAGCCGGGCGTTTCTTATCCTATCTCGAACCGCAGCAGCTCGTCGCCGATTCGAATCAACTCGCCCGGCGTGAGTAGGTGTTGACCGCGTAAGCGGACGAAAGTGCCGTTCGAGCTGCCGAGGTCAGCGAGGGTGACACGGTTGCCGCGCAGCTCGAGCTGCGCGTGGCGGCGGGAGAGGAACTCATCGTCACCAAAGACGATGTCGCCCTGTTCACGGCCGAGCACGACCTCTTGCCGGGTGAGGTGGTACATGTCGCGGGTCGTGCCGCCCGAGGTCAGTTGCCGCAGGCGCCCCCAGGGCGGTTTGACCGGTGTGCCGAAGAACACCACACCGTGCTCCACCGCCGGACGAATGCCCTTCTCGACTTCGAAGGGGATCTCGAACCTGAGGACCTGCTTGCCGAGCAGGAACTGATCGCCGTCGTAGAGCTCGACCGAGGTGCGGAGCCGGACGTAGACGCCGTTGCGACTCTCGAGCGGAATCAGCGTGTATTGAGCGTCGCGTAGAATGAAGCGCGCGTGGCGGGGGGCCATGTGCGGATCGTCGAAGAGCAGGTCGCCTTCGCTGCGGCCGAGATCGAATTGCTCGCTGTGGATGGCGTGACTGGACCCGTCGCTGCCATCGCGACGGACGGTGACCAGACGGGCGCCGCGGGGCGCTTCCTCACCAAATCCGCTTGAGCTCACCGCACGGGCCTCGCTCGCGCGCGAGCCGTGGGACAGCCGCGTGCGTGGATCGGGAATCAGCTGTAGGCCGCAGTCGTGGCAAAAATTCGTCTCGGCTGGATTGAAAGCACCACAATCAGGGCAAGCGGGCGCAGGGGAAGAGGCAGGGGAATAAGACGGATTTCCCGCAACCGGCGCGCCCGCTTCCAGCTGGGCACCGCAATGCTGGCAGAAAATCCCCGATTCTGTGTTGGTGCCTCCACATCGCGGGCAGCTGAGCATGTCGCGGATTCGAGCTTAACTGAAACCGTGGGAAACCGCAGCATGCGTGGGCAGCTACCGCTGGGATTCCCCTCCCGCCCCGCCGGGGCAAGGAGCCGCGTCGACGGGGCCGCCACGCTGGGAGAGGCGGAGCCGGGGAGAAGTGTAGGGCCGGCCGCGACCTCGTTTGCAACCGGCGGCGACCTCTGGTAACAGGCGGTGCTGGCCTCGCGTCGTGACGGCGCCGGTCGGTTTTCGCACCAGAGACCCCAGTGGCTGCACTTTCTCTCGTCGCCTCGCCATCTCTCCTTCCCGTCGTCCGGCACGACGCCATCGACCCGCGCTCGCGCCCCTCGGGCCGGAGCGGTCGACAGTTGTGGCCATCGTCTCGTCCAGGGCGTCGTTCCTGGATCACGGCTGCCCCGCTTGCGCTGGTGGCCCTGCTCGCGACGGCTTGCGGGCCTATGGTCGACCGGGCGCCCTTTCCGTATCGTGCGGACACCTTGAGCGCCGGGGACCTGCTGGGTCCCTTCGAGGGCATCGTCGTCGATGGCGAGACCGACCGTCCGATCCAGGGCGCCGTCGTGGCGGGGGCCTGGGCCTTCGAACGGGGTCTTGGACTTCTGGGCCCCGCGGGTGCCACCGAGGTGGTGACAGAGACCGGTGCCGATGGTCGCTACCGCCTGCCGGCCTTGGCGTCGCTGCCAAGCGGGGTCTCGACGCGAGTTCGTCGCTTCACTCTCATTGTCTATCGCAAGGGTTACGTGGCCTGGCGGAGCGACACCCGCTTTCCTGGCGGCGAGGCGCGACGGGACTTCAGCCAGCGCAGCAACCGGGTTCGCCTCGAGAAGTGGCGCGAGGGCCTTCGCCACATCGACCATCTCGTCTTCCTCGGCGGCGGCCCGGCCATCAAGACAGCGTCACAGAGTGAGGTTCAAGCCGCGGTCTTCGAGCTCGAGGGGCGCACGCCAGCCCCGGGCCAGATCACCGCAGGCGAGCCGGCGCAGCCGAGCGAGGCGCGGCCTCTGCTCGACGCCACGCCCCTGCTGAATGACGACGAGTTGCGCGCCGCCACCGGCTATGCCGGCGAATTCGACGTGGATCGTCTGGGGGATCTACCGCGTGCCGAGTTCTACGACAGTCGGCACTTCCGTGCGCGGGGTCAGACCGAGAAGTACGACGTCGGTCTGCGGGTCTGGCTCCTGGGTGAAGCGGGTGCCGAGGCTCAGTACCGCAAGCTGTTGGGGCAGCTGCCGGGCGCCACCTCGACCGACGAGATCGGCGATGCTTCCTTGCGCGCTCGCCAGGGCGACATCTTTGGTCTCGCGTTCCTTTCGCGCAACCGCGGCATCGTGGTCGCGCTGACCTGTGGCATCGCCCAGTGCACCGAGGCGGCCGTCCTGGTCCGCATCGCCAAGCTGGTGGAGGGACACCTCGGCGACATCGGCCCCCAGACACCGGCTCCCCCCGCGGGCGAAACCCCGCCGCCGGTGCCCGAGCCCGCGGCAGCGCCCCCGGGCGAGACGCCCGCACCGCCGCCCGTCCCCGAACCGCCCGCGGCCCCGCCGGCCGCTCCCGCCGCTCCTGCCGCTCCTGCCGCTCCTGCGCAGCCATGACGACCACGACCATGACGATCATCCTGGCCAACGACATGTATCGCAGGGGAGCCGGCCGGGCCGTAGCAGCGCGAGGAGTTCGCAAATTCGGGCTCGCCGTCACGGCGGCGCTGGTGATGAGTCTGCAGGTCGGGCCGGCCTTCGCCTGGGATCCCGCGACGACCCAGGCCGGTCTCACCGAACGTGCCCTGTTGGCGTCGTCGTTCCACAAGATCTTGGCCGAGCGGCTCGGCCGTCCCTTGGGTGCGCTCGAGCCCTTGGCGCTGCATTCGCGCCTCTGGCCAGGGGAGCTGCGCCAGTCGATCTGGGAGCGATTGGCGCGCCTCGATCCGGCTGGGGGGTATCGACCGGACGCCGATGGCGTCAACACGGCGTTCAACTGGGTGGCCGCCGGGGCCGTCCTCGCCGAGACGCCGCCAGAGCGCGGTCGCAATCACTTCCTCGATCCTCGCACCGGGCGCGGGCTCGACGATGGCGCGGGTCTGGCGGGCACGATGCACGCCTTGCGGCTTGGGATCGACGCTGGAGGCAGCGTGCGCGGCCTGGCGACGGGCACGACCTTCGACCTGACCGGGCCAGCGTCGCTCGATTGGTTGACCTCACCGGAGAACGATCTCGGCCTGCCGGTGTTCGAGGCCCAGATCGGAAAAGCCGTCAGCGCTGCGGAACCTGTCGAGCGGGAAGCCGCCCTGGTTCGCGCCCTGCTGAGCCTTGGCGGTCTGCTCGCCGTGCTCGAGGATGCTGGCGAGCCGGCGCACGTACGCAACGACTTTCGTGGCAGCTACCTCGAACGGCAGGGCCCCAGCGGCTGGGACCGCGGCTCGCGGTTCGAACGATTCGTTGCCGAACGCTATGGTCGGGCCGGCGTGCCGAAACCGTCCGCGACGGTCACGCGCCCTGATCTGCGCAGCTTCTTTACCGCCGGCGACGGCCAGGGTCTGGCGGATCGCACGCAGCGACGTTTCTTTTCGGACGGCACTGTGCCTGACGAGATTCGGGTCGAACCGTCGAACACCCCTCAGCAGATCGTGGAGATGGCGCGGGCGTCGATGCGCCTGCCTGAGCCTTCTTTTTCTCGCCTCGAGCTGCGGCGGACCGGCCGCCAGTATGTCACTCAGCAGGGGCGGCGGGTTCTCGGCTACGAACGGCAACCCGAAGGGGTCCGCTTCTTCCTCGACGAGGCGATCTACCTCGACACCTCCAAGGTCCTGTTACCCGAGGTGGCCAGCTACGCCGCAGGTTTCGTCGACCATCTGTTTCGCGCCCGGGCCGTCTTCGACTTCGAGGCGGGCAAGGTTTCGGTCAAGCTCGAGGGCCTACGCGGTGATGCTGCCGAAGGGCGCCTTGTGCTTTACGCCGAGGACGCCGGCGGTCGTCGGCAGGCCATCGCAGGCGCGGATGAGGTGCGTAAGCTGGCCTCTGGCGAAGTGGTCGCCGCCTCTCTGCCGGCGGGAACCCGTCGGGTGGCGGCTCACTTCACGGGCGCCGACGCGGCCGGGACTCTGATTGTCGCGGGCGAAGCGGCGGTTCGCTGACGTCTCGGGCATCTTTGCGCACGCTCTGGTCTTTTCCCGTCGCCTTCGGGCCCGTCGATTTCGGGGCGGGTCGCTGGCCGGGGCGGTGACTGTCCGACTTGACGCCTGCCTGCTTGACGCCTGCCTGCTTGACGCCTGGTTGCTTAACGCCTGCCTTGAGGCTGTCGACTTTGCCCGACTCCGCCTGGCGGGGCGGGCGCGTCGGCACCGGCGGTCGGCCGCTGAGGACGGGCAGCCGGCGTGAAAGCGGCACGGTCGCGCCCAACAGCTCGGCCAGCTCCTCGGCCTCCCCGACCGCGTCGCCGTCTTCCACTTCTGCCGCGGCCGCAGCCGCCGCCCGGAGGATCTCGATCAGCCTCGGTTCCCGCTCGAGCGCCAGGACGCGCAGCCGTTCGGCCGTAGCCCGCTCTCCAGCCAGATGAAAGGCGCGCGCTCCCCAGGCGCAGAAACGCGCCGATTCGGGGCCCGTGCCCGCCTCGGCCGCGCACTCGAAAGCCGCGGCGGCCTCGGCATGCCGCCCCAGATCGTGATCGGCACGGCCGAGGTCGAACCAGGGCCAGGGATTGCTCGGATCCGCGGCTGCGGCTGCCGCGAACGCCGCGCGTGCCGAAGGCAGGTTGCCCATGCGGCGCAGGGCCAGGCCTCTTTCGTGCTGAAAGACCGCCGAGGTCGCGTCTTTGCGCAGGGCCCGTTCGGCCTGGCGCAACGCAAAGGTCGGCGTCAGCTCTTCGCCGTCAGGTTCGAAAGCATCGGCGAGGAACTCTCCGTCATCGTCGTAGAGCAGCGCCTGATGCGCGATCATCGCCTCGACGAATGCCGGCAGGCTCGAGCCGGCCAGCCAACGTTCCTCGGCATCCGAGCGCAGGCGAAAGACTCGCGGCTCGTCGTGCGTCTCGGGCGCCTCGAGCTCGAGCGCGTAGAGATCGCCATCGCCGCTTTCGCCAAAGACGATTTCATCCGTGTGGCCGGCCTCGCGAGCGCGGTTGGCGTCATGCTCGGCGTTCCGTTCGACGAGCGAGCCGAATTCCGACGCCTGGTTTCCAACCGCGAAGATGACGAGGCTCTCGGAGAAGAGCTCGGCTCCGTCGTGCACCGAGAGAAGGTCGGCGAGCGCACGGGGCAACGCCTTGCCGAGTTTTCGTTCGGCAGCGGCGATGGCCGCCCCGTCCGCCGGTGGCCCGAGACGAACCAGCCCGGCAGGCAGGCGGATCTCCGCCGCCTCGAGCGCTTCGATCAGCCGGGCATCACGCGCTCGCCGTCGGGCCGCCACACGGATCTCGCGCTAACGAGAGGAGAGCGCCGGTGGGACGTCCACGCCCCGGGCGGTCAATGTGGCGCTCAGCCGGTCGAGGCGGCCGACCACTTCGAAGCCTCCTTCATTGCCACCGGGGCCGCGCTCGGACCGCCAGATGACGGCGGGCTTGACGTCTGGCTGGCCGCCCACCGAAGAGGAGCGAGGCTCGCCCACCTCGATCACGCGCACGCTGCCGTTGACGGTCGCCACGCAGAGGACCAGGTCGAACGCCGCCGCGGCGAGCTCGCGTGCGTGATCGATGCCTCCCAGAGCGGGACCGGCCAGCGCCGACAGGCGGCCGAGAGCGTCGCTGGTGGAGCGAGCTGCGATGGTGACGATGGCCCCCTCCTGGCCCAGCACGGCTTGGCTGAGCACGTCGGTAGCGAGACCTGGCGCCGTCACGTCCACGATCAGATAGTCGGGACGCAAGGACGCCGCGGCCCGAACCAGGTCCGGAAGGTGACTGTCCCGCGCCAGCTTGATCCAGCTGCTGTTAGGAGGCGTCGTCACACTGGCCAGCGAGACCACACGCATCGACGGAGCGAGAGCCCCGGCGATGGCCTGCAGCAGCGTCTCGATCGCACGGCCGTCGCCGCCGACCAGGATGTTGCGGCGGGTTTCGAGCGCCGCGGTGATCACGGCCTGAGTGTCCGACGAGAGGGCGCCTGCAAGCACCAGATCGCCGAGGCTCGCTCCCGCCGGCGCCGTGCGCTCGAGGGTCGCCACCAGCTCTCCCGCGACGGGAGGAAAGATCGCGGCCAGTCGTGCGTTCTCGGGCAGAAAGACGTTGACCACCCGGGTGTCGCCCGACGGCCGAGGGGTTCCGCGAGCCGCCAGCGCGCGAATGGCCTCTTCGAGCGTCGTGCCGGCCGGAGGGGTGACGGTTTCGCGTGCTCCTTGCCGTTCGACCTCGACGCGACCGCCGCTGACGAAGACGGCGCTGGCCCCGTCCCCCTGCAGCAGCCCTTCGAGCCAGCTGCTGGCCCCGGAGCTCGCGCCGGTGCTGAGCGAGCCCGTCGGCCGGGCGGCGATGCGATCGCGATGCCCGGTCAGCACATCCTCGTCGATCGTGCGCGGGCCGTCGTCCGACGAGAGCAAGGGGCGGGGCGACTTCAGCGGTGGAACTTGTAGACGCGGCCGGGGCGAAAGGACCTCGTCCTCGGGCTCTGCCAGAGGTGGCATCTCTGTCGGCTCGGGTGGCATCGTGTTGACGGCATCGACACCCGAGGTGTCGCGCCGGGCGCTCGGACTGGGCGGGGGCGGCGGCACGGTCCGGCCGGAGCTTCGTGATTTGCCGTCGCCGGCTTCGGGATTTTGCGCCGGCAGCATCGTGGTGGCTCGCCCGGGTGCGGGCGGGGGCGGGGGGCGTCGGGGCAGGGCGGTCGACAGCGAGCCGGCTTCCGGCGCGTCCGAATTGGCCGGCACGCTGGCGGATTCGCCTGGGGCATCGATCCGGATGACGAAATCGCCGACGTAAATCTTGTCGGTGCCTCCGACTGCCGTCACTTCGCCGATCTTGCGACCGTTGATGTACGTGCCGTTGGTGCTCTTGAGGTCCTCGACGGAGTACTTCCCGCCCTGAACCATCACGCGGCAGTGGCGTTTCGAAACGTTCCCCTTCGGCAGAACGATGTCGTTGCCTTGCACCCGACCGACCGTTATCTCGTCCTTTTCGAAGCTGAGCTGCTTCGTCTCGCCGCCCTTTTCGGTCAGCAGCACAGTCACCATGACCCACGACGCTAAAGGGTGAGATCCCTTCGGTCAAGTGATTGCAGGCAGATCGCCGCGGGTGAACTCGATGTTGCCAGCACCCGGTCAGCGCGAAGTCGTCACGCCGCTGGGGTCCGTGGTCGCTTCGGGCGCTACTGTCGGGGCAAACGGCTCGGGGGCGGAAGCACCGATTCCGAGCAGGGGCTCGCCGAAGATGGCGACGATTCCCCACACGGCGAGCAGCACACGGCCGTGGCGGACGACGAGCGTCGTGCGGTGGGGCCGCGCGGGGGGGGGGGGGGGGGCGGCCTCTCTAGCAGCAGGGGCGAAGGAGCGCATACGGCGGAGCGAGTATACAATTGAGGGCATGCGCTGGGAGCTTCTGACCATCCTCGGGGTTTCGCTCGGGGTTTGGCTCGCCACGGGGAACGCGGCGGCGGTGGCATCCGAGGGCGAAGCAGCCGGCAAGGCGACCCGGGCGACCAGCAAGGCGCAGGCGGCAAAAGCCCCACGGTTTTACTTCAACGTCGCCGAGGTGAGGGCCGAAACCCCCGCCGATGGCGAGATCCTGACCCTGGCGCGCGAGCTGCTCACCAAGGACCTCGAAGGTCGTCCCGAGTTCACCAACGACGTCGGCGGCGTTCCCGGCGTCGAGCTTCCGGCGGAGCTCGCGCGGCGCAAGCTGCTGGGCTGGAACGTGACAATGAAGCTGCTGTCGCTCACTCACGAGGTCAAGCCTCCGCGCACCGGCCGGAGCCTCAAGCAGATGGCCGTGGGGGCCAAGGTATCCGTCTTCGGCACGACCATCGGTGAGGAGAAGCTCGCCTTTGGCGGTGACGGCGAGGCGATTCTGGAGGCGGAAGTGGTCGAGCGCCGACTTGCCGAGGAGCAGAAGGAACTCGACAGGGATGCGCTGGCGCAGGCGATCAAGCAGGCTGTCGATCAGGCGGTCGGCAAGCTCGGGCAGCGGCAAGCGCAGCCTTTGAACGAGAGCCGCCGCCGCCGCGGCAAGAAGTGAGTTCCCGCCAGCCGGTGCTCACCGAGGGGGCCCCCAGGGGATCCCGCGCGGGGCCCGGCCGACCCGCTGGTATCATGCGGTGATGTCTCTCGGCTCTCCAAGATGGGCGGCCTGTCTCGGGGCCCTCGGCCTCGCCGTCGCCTGCCTCTTTTTCGGTGGCTGTCGCAAGTCGGTGCCCGATGCCCCACCGCCGGTGGCTGCCCCGCCGCCTACGCTCGAGGTCACGGCGGCGGGCAAGTGGCTCTACACCTATGCCGACGAGGCCGGCAAGTTCGTCACCACCGATGATCGCGACAAGGTTCCCTCGGCCGCCCGGCGGTTGGTACGGGTGATCGATCCTGCGCAGGCAGCCGGCGAGCGGCCCGAAGCGGTCGCGGTCTACGTCGTGGATCTCGACGAGGTGGCCAAGAAGGGCAAGGCCACAGCGAAGGCGATCTCGCGCGAGGCCTTCGAGACTGGGGCGCTGTCGCACTTCGGGCCAGGCGAGTCCTCGGCATTTCCAGGATCCGAGGGCGCCCCCTCGGCAGACGGGACTCCGCCAGCTCCGTCGCCGAACGGGGCGGTCGTCACCCTTTACGGCACTTCGTGGTGTGGAGCCTGTCGCTCGGCCCGTGAGTACCTGCGGTCTCGTCGCATTCCCTTCGCGGATAAAGACATCGAGCGGGATCCCGCCGCCAAGCGCGAACTTGCCGCCAAGGCCCAAAAGCTCGGTGTGTCGGCCGATCGCATCCCCGTGCTCGATGTGCGGGGACGACTGCTCATCGGGTTCGACAAGGCTCGCCTCGAGGCCCTGCTGGGCGAGGCGACCTGAGCATGACCGCACCGATGGCAGAGGGCGCGGTCAAGCGACTGGCGCTGCTTGGTGTGGGCTACATGGGCGGCTCCCTCGCACTGGCGGCGCGCGCTGGCGGCCTCGTCGCCGAGGTCATCGGCTTCGACCGCGATCCGGCGGCGGGCGAGATCGCCCGCGCGCGCGGCATCGTCGATCGCATGGCAACCGACCCGGCCGCGGCCGTGAAGGGCGCAAGCTTCGTGGTCCTGGCGGCGCCCGTGAGGAGCCTGGCTGCCCTGGCCGAGGCCATCGCGCCCGCCGTCGAATCCGACGCCGTCGTCATCGACATCGGTAGCGTCAAGGCGCCCGTGGTTGCTGCGGTAGCCGCGACGGCGCTGCGCGATCGCTTCGTCGGCTGTCATCCGCTGGCCGGTACCGAAGCGAGCGGTCCGGGTGCGGCCGAGGCGACGCTCTACCAGGGCAAACCGTGTTTCGTCTGTGCCGGCCCGGGCGTCGGCGCGGCGGCCGTCGCGGGGGCCCGGGCTCTCTGGCAAGCGGTCGGCGCCAGCGTCATCGACCTGCCACCGCGAGAGCACGATGACTTCATGGCCGCGGGGAGCCACCTTCCTCACGTCTCGGCCTTTGCGCTCGCGCTTGCACTCGAGGAGGACGAGGCGATGCTGCAGGCGCGGATCCCGCCGACCTATCCTCCAACCAGCCTGCGCGACTGCACCCGGGTGGCCGCTTCGAATCCTGCGGTCTGGCGCGACATCTTCATCGAGAACGCGGCCGAGCTCGCGCCTCGGGTCCGCAGGCTCGAGGCGCGCCTCGGCGAGCTTCGCGCCGCGCTCGAGCGGGGCGACGGCGCTTCTCTCAGCACGCTGCTGACGCGGGCACAGACGACTCGAAAACGGGTCGTACGGTGACGGGATCCGCCATCGCGCGGAGCCTCTTGCTTGTGACGGCTGCTCTCGCGGCGTGCGCCGAGGCGCCGGTAACGGGGACCGCCATGCCGGCGCCGTTGCCCGCACCGGTGATCGATGAACGCGATCCCGTGTCGCTGCTGCCTGACACCGTCGATTCCGTGTTGACCGTCGATGTGGCCGTGTTGCGGGCATCTGCCTTCGCACGTCCGATCTTGACCAGCGTGCGCGGCGAGGAACAAGCCCTTCGACGCCGTCGCGGCTTCGATGAGGTGGACGACGTCGAGAAGCTCGTCTTCGCGCGGGTCGCGGCTTCGGCGGGGGAGCGGGCAACCATCGAGCTGCTGCGCGGCCGTTTCGACCTCGACAAGGTGGCGGCCGCCTTTTCTGGCCGCGCCCCCGACGCATCGCCCACCCACTTTGGCAAAGTTCGCGGGGTGACTCTCGCGGAGGTCGGCGTGGCGCTCATCTCGCCGCAGACGGTGATTTTCGGGCCGCCGTGGGCGCTTCGGGTGATGGCCACCGTGCGGGCGGGGCGGGCTCCCAGCGCGCGCTCCTTGCGCTGGCTCAGCGAGGTCGACGCCGAGCTGTCGCGGCAGCCGCGGCCTTCGGGCCGACCCGGCGAGGAGATCATACGACTGGCGCCATCGCCCGGGCTCAAGCTGGCGCTTCGCTCGTCGCCTGACACCCAGGCCGAGCTCACCGCCTGGCTGGAGGGCGAAGTGCCGATCGAGCAACTGGGGGCACGCCTCGATGTCGATGACGGCGCCCGAGGTCACCTGCTGCTGCGCGCGACCTCAGAGCCTGCCGCGATCGATCTCGCGGACCGGCTGCGCGACTGGGTGGCGAGCTTCCGGGAACGGCCCGCGGTGATCTCGCTGGGGCTCGATCGGACACTGGCAAAGGCCTCGGTCGCATCGAGGGGCAAGCGGGTCGCCCTCGCACTCGAGATCTCGTCGCGGGATCGCGAGATCGTGGCGGCGCGGCTAGCGCGGCTGTCGTCGCTGCTCGGCGCGCGCCCGGGGGATCTAGAAACGAAGCCGGCCCGTGACCATGGCGCCGTCCCCGAGGGGCGCGGCGCTGACTGAGCTCGACTTCTTGTCGTCGCCCATCAGCAACAGGATTCCGTCGGCGACGGCCGCCGCGGCCGCGACGCCGAAAAGGGCATAGGACGTGTAGGCGCGGGGCTTGGCCGCATCGCAGGCGCTGTTGGAATCGTCGAGCTTTCCTGCCGCCGCGAGCGAGCGGCAGTCGCTCATCTTGCCGCGGGCGCTGACGTTCAGCACGATGCCGGTGGCGAGCGCGGCGACTCCAGCTCCGGCCACCACCCAGGGAACGATTTTCATGGCGCCGCCCGACGACGGGGCCGGGGCGCGTTCGACGAGTGCTGGCTCGCTGGACGGGGCTGGCTTGAGATCGATCGGAGGCTCGCTTGCGGGCGCCGGCCGCGGGACGACGGTCGTCGCGACAGGGGCCGACCCGGCTTCGTGCTCTTTGCGTAGGGTCTGAATCCGCTCGCCGAGTGCGACGATCTTGCGCTCGATCTCGGTGCGGTCAGGCGATTCCGGCGCCAGCTTGACGTAGGCGCCGAACGCCTCGAGGGCCAGCTCGAGATCGCCGGTTC
>JANNNO010000316.1:0-13116 GCA_031398585.1 Myxococcales bacterium
TCATGAGACACCTTTGGCGGGAGAGGGGGGACCAGGTGGGGTTGCCGCGGAACCTCAGCCGGACCCTGTGAGGCGGTGGAGGTTAGGTGCCTTCACCGAAGCGGGACTGCCAATTCTCGATGACAAAAGCTGAAATCGCGCGACGGCCAGGCAGGCCACGGGCCGGTGCCAGGCCGCCGCCGATGGATACCGTCATCTTCCTCGCTTGGCGCTCCTTCGCGACGAGATCTGGCAAAAGATCGTGACAGTACATGTTACGCCAACCTGACACCGATTCCTGACGGGCAGCTTGCCGGCTTACCGTCGACGAGCCGAAGTGGCCGGCTGGGGCCCCCTCGGGCCGAGCAACAGATCCACGGTCCCGGTGCTCTCGGGACCCACGCGCAAGATGTAGCGGGTCTGCTTGAAGTCGAAGGTGTGCCGCCCTTTCATGGTGGCGCACTCCTGGATCTTCGAACGGAGCGCCTTGACCGGCACGATGAGGCCGTCGATCTCGAAGACCGCCACCGACGCCGACGTGCTGACGTAGAGCACGTGCTCGCCGACCGTCGTGATCTCGAATCCGACGTGCGCGGCCTCGCGTCCCGGCATCTTGATGCTGTGGACCTTGTCGAGCGCGATCTCGGGAGCGTCATAGCGATATGGGCTCACGCCCATAACGGGGCTCGCCATGCCAACGGCAAACGCCGCGCACGCTCTCACGTTCTGCGGATCGTCGGGTTTCGGGGCTGGCGCCTCGCGGGCGACGTCGCGCGGCCCTTCATCTGCGTCGATGTCACCAGCATCGGGATCGCCCGATGCCCCTCCGCCATTCGGAGACCCGCCACCGCCGCCGCCCGTGTTCGCCCTCGTCTCCGCTGGTGCTTGGCACGCGCCAAATGCGATCAGCAGCCAGAGCAGCGATCTCCCGATCGGCACACGATCAACGAACCTATGCCCGCGAGCCTGGTACATCTCGACTTCCTT
Source organism: Myxococcales bacterium (assembly GCA_031398585.1). Taxonomy (GTDB): domain Bacteria; phylum Myxococcota_A; class Polyangia; order Fen-1088; family Fen-1088; genus JANNNO01. The sequence continues at coordinate 967 of JANNNO010000316.1, forward strand.
CCACGCTCGCAGCGGGACGCGACGGGATCGGTCGCGCCCCCGATGCATCCACAAGGAAGTGGCCCGAGGGGGACTTGGTGCGCCGCGGGTCAGCGCTTGCGAGCTTCGGCGACCAGAGTCGCCTGCCGCGGCTCGCCCCCCGGCGACTGCAAAGTGACAGTGATCGACTCTCCCGGCTTTCGCGAGAGCAGGTAGATCACCGCGCCTTCACCCAAGCCGTTGACGTCCCTGTCGCCGACCTTGAGCAGCCGATCTCCGGCCAGGACGCCCGCGCGCGCCGCAACCGATCCAGGCGTGACGGCAGCGACCTTGGGCTCGCCGTTCTTGCTCTCGGGCCGCAGGCCGGTGCTGCCACGCTCGCCCATCTTGGCCGCCAGATCGCCCTGCATCAGCTTGATCGTTCCGAGCTCGAAGCGCGTCTTGCCATCCTGGATCGTGAGCTCGACAGTCTCGGGCACGCGCGGCCCGTGGTCGTCGCGAACGTCGATGCGCAAGGTTTCGCCGGCCAGCACCTTGTCGATCTCGAAAGATCCGTCGGCCGCGGTCTGGACATAGAAAGGGCGGCCCGCTACCTGCGCGCTCACACTTGCGCCCTCACACGGCTTTCCGTCCTCGAGGTGCACGACTTTGCCGATCGCCTTGGTGCCCGCGCGCAACACCAACTTCAATCCAGCCTTGGTTTCACCCGCGGTGAGCGAGACCGGCAGATTCGCGCCCCCCGCGGCCGCCGTCACCCGAAGCTCGAACGGCCCCGTATCCAGGCCGGCCACGGAAAAGGCGCCGCTGGGATCCCGAACACGCAGGGGCGCCTGCTGCCCAGCTTCCATGCGCTTCCACTTCTGCTCCTGCGTCTCGTTGGCCGTCGGGGCCGGCAGCACCCACAAGGAGTAGTCTGCCAGCGGCTTGCCGTCGTGGTCGACGACGTGTCCCGCCACCGCCGCCCCCGCCGGCAGAACCAGCCGAACATCGGTGCGGCCGGCAGTGACCCCCTTCTCGATGAACTCGGGATGCCCGGGCAAGATCGCCCAGAGCCAATACGTGCCCGCGTCGACGTCATCGATGCGAAAGCCGCCGTCCTCGCGCGAAGTTCCGACGAACTGCAACTGGTGCCCCGGTGGTTTCCAGGATCGCCCTTCGCTCTCGTGATTGGCTACCACTTTGACGCCCGCGACTGGTTTGCCATCGGGCCCGAAGACGCGTCCCTCGATGATTCGGCCGCCGCGTTTGACCACGAGGACCAGCTCGCGCTTCTGCTCGCCTGCGGCCAGCGTGACGAGCTTGAGGGAATCCGTCTCGCGCGAGGTCCACAGGTTGTGAGGCCCGAGCTTGCGGGTGGCATTCACGGTGTACTGGCCCTCGGCCAGACTGCGAAGCTCGAACCGACCATCCGGACCCGTGGTCGTGCTGTCGTAGACGACGGTGCCCTGTTGTCGAGTCGCCGCCACGCTGATCCCCGCCGCCGGGGAGCCGTCGTCGTACTTCACCACGCCCCCCACGATGGCACCGACAGCCAGTCGCAACTCGACCGGTGCCGTAGGGTTGCGCGCCGGATCCAGGGTGAGCCAGGCCGTGCCCTGACTGGGGTGCCAGGCAAGCAGAGCCGTGGGCGCGTTCGTGATGCCCTTGAGGGCGAAGTGGCCCGCCTCGTCGCTCTCGACCGCCACCGGTAACTGGCCCCGTTTTCCGATCACCTCGCTTCGCACCAGCACACCCGCGGCCGGCTCGCCGTTGGTGCCGAACACGCGGCCGGTCAAGGCACGCCCCTCGGCCGTCTCTTTCAAGGTGATCGTGACGTCCTTGCGGCGTTCGTTGACGATGTCAATGGTCGTCTCGGAGCGAACTCCCTCTCCCCCGCGCGCCAACAATCGGTAACGTCCCGGCAAGATCCCGCCGACCTGAAACGACCCGTCGTCGGCGGTCAAGATTCGCGAGAAGCCCACTTGTCCACGATCGGTGGGGTGGAGCAGGAGCTCGGCACCCGGCACGGGCTGACCGGCTCCATCGATCAGGCGGCCCGCGATCAATGCCGCTGGATCGAGCGCCACCTCGATCCCCGTGGTTGAGCCGGTCGGTATCGCCGTCACCACGGGACCGCTGCCGCCCAGGTTCCTTTCACGGTCGCGGGCGACGACTTGATAGGTGCCGGCAACGACATCGTCGAAGCCGAAGCGCCCCTCGGCGTCCGTGCGGCGAGTCTCCGACGACCGTCGAAGGCCCTGGGCATCTCGGATCATGAGGTCCACCGCAGCCCCACCCACCGGCTCACCGCTGCTCCGTTCGACGACGCGACCGAAGATGCGCGCAGCCGGAGCCAGCCGCAGATCGCGAACGACCTCACGGGTCACGGCCGCCGTGGTCTCGGTCGGCGCGTAGCCGCTGGCACTCGCTTGCAGCACGTATTCACGCGGCTCGAGGGTCAGTCGGTAGCGGCCCTCGGCGTCCGCGACGGTCTCGTAGGCACGCGCTGGGTGCGACACCGAGGTCGCCATCTCCCAAGGGTAGCCGAGCGTCGCTACGACACGCGCCCCCGGGATCGCGCCGCCGCCTTCGTCGAGCACCACCCCGCTGAGGGTAGAGCCGCCCTGGCCGAGTCGAAGCGTGAGCGGATAACGTTGACCGGCACCGAGAGTGAAGATCGGCGAGAGGGCCACCGTCGCTCCTGTCGCGCTGGCGCTGGCGCGATAGGTTCCCGGCCAGGCGTTCTCGAAAACGAAACGGCCGCCCTCGTCGGTCACCGCGGCCCCACTCGGCGCGCGCCGCCCGCCCTCTCCACTACCAGGAGCGCGAGACAGGGCCACGACGGCCCCTTGCAAAGGCTTGCCGGCGGCATCGAGCACCGTCCCTTCGATGGCGCTCTTGGCCGCGCGCGCGTCTTCATCGAGCGCCACCCGCGCACGCAAGGCAGGACGGGCCGCGGCGACGTCGAACGCGCGCTGCTCGGCGTCCCCATTGCGGTGCCAGATGAGGCCGCCCGCGACCAATGCCAGCGCGACAGCGGCGATCGCCACGGTCGTCTTGCTGCCCGATCCAGCTGCCGCCGCCGCGACCAGGGGAGCTGTCTTCGGCAGGCGCGGCAGGCAGAGCGGAGCCAGCAGGGCGCGCCATCGTTGTCGCCCGCCGTGCTGCTCGTCGAGTCGCTTGCGCAGGCGTTCGACCCCTTCGGACAGCCGCCACCTCACGGTCCCGGCCGGCACCCCGAGACTGCGGGCGATGTCGGCCGCGCTCTTTCCCTCGTAGTAGCGCAGCAGGACCGCGGTCCGGTAGGGCTCGTCGAGGGCGAGCACCAGGTCGGCCAGCGCGCGTTGAACCGTCGCCCGCTCGAGCAGCTCGTCGGCGGCCTCGACCGGGGGCGTTTCGATCTGGCCGAGCTCGGCCTCGGCGCGGCGGCGAACACCACCGGTTCGCCAGCGCCGTCGAGCGAAGTTGCGGGCCACTTCGGCTAGCCACGGCCGTGCAGCTGCGCCGGCAGAGCGGGGGGGCGATCGCATCGCCGCCATCCAGGTCTCCTGCAGGACATCGTCGACGTCACTCTCGTTCACGAGGCGCGTGGCCAGGTGCCGGAGCCATTCGGCATGGTGCAGGAGGTCCTGCACGTCGGCGGTCTCGTTGCCGGCTTGCATGTTCATATCCTCACGATCCGCGAGCCTGACGAGTGTTGGGTCGGCAGCGTCGGAATGAAAGGAGAACCGCCGGTTCGCGCGGCGCCGCGCGGCAAGGCGCGGTCAGGCCGGCGCGAGATCGATGACGAATACGCAGCCCTTGGCTGCCACGTTGCGGATGGAAATGGTGCCACCGTGAGCAACCACGGCCTGCTTGGCGATGGCCAAGCCGAGACCGAAGCCACTGCGGTCGCGCCCCGCCTGGGAAAAGACCTGAAAGATGGTCTCAGCCTTTTCCGGGGGGATCCCCCCGCATTCGTCCTCCACCTCGATCAGAACGCGCCCCTCCTCCTGGTGGCCCCGTAACGCCACGAGGCCACCGGCCCGCGAGAATTTGACCGCGTTGCGCACCAGGTTCGAGATCGCAGATCGCAGAAGCTTCGGGTCGCCCATCACCGCAAGCGGCTGACACGAGATCTCGATGGCGACGTTCTTGGCGTCCGCATCGGTGCTCGCTTCGAGCTGAACGTGGCTGAGAAGCTCGAGGATGTCGATGCGCGTGACCGCCAGCGGCTTGTCACTGTCGATGTGCTCGAGACGGGCCTCGAGCAGCGAGCGGTCCACGAGATCCGTCAACTGGTCGAGGTTGCGAGTCACCGCGGCGGCGGCTCGCGCGGGAGCGGGACTGCCGGTTCTCACGATCAGCTCCCAGCCAACCTTGGCGGAGGCGAGGGGATTGCGCAGCTCGTGAGCAATGAAGGCAAAGCGCTCGTAGTCCCGTCGTCGCAGCTCCTGCGCGTGTCGCCGTATGAACTCGTCGGCCGATTCGGCCGCGCCTTGGTAGAGGGCCCGCGACAGCACCAAGAGGTCCTCGATGGGAAGCTTCTCACCTTCGTCCTCGGCGGACTCGACCACCGATTCGAAGAGCGCCCCGTACTCCAGCATCACCATCGGAAGGGACAGGTGAAGCTGCTGACGTTGCGAACCGTGCTCACGGGCGAGATCACTGCGACCGGCTTCGAGCGAACCGCCGCCTGACAGCGCCAAGACCACCTCGTCGAGGAAGAGGTGCATGCTATCGAGGCGCTGTTCCTTCGTGAGCGCGCGCTCGCCAGGCTCGATCTTCGTGAGCCAGCGGGCGACGATGTCGTCACGACGACGATTGAGGAAGTTTCTGGCTCGCGTCTCGCTCATCACCCTCGCTCTACGACAAGGTGGGCACAATCACCGGCCGGCGCAACCGATGGCCACGCCCCGCACAAGACGCGGCTCGATCTTCGGAGTCCGACGCTTACGAAGGACTGGCCAGCAGGCGATCGAGGGCCCGGTAGCTCTGGTTGAGCCCCTCCGTCATGCCGGAGCCGAGCATGCCGTCGCGCTCTTCCGTGGTGTGGAACAGTGATCTCGTCGTGAGCTTCGTGCGGCCATCGCTGAGATCTTCGAAGGTCGTGGTCTCGACGATCACGTAGCCCGGCATGCCGTCCCACTCGAAGGTCTGAACGACGCGTTCGGGAGGGGTCACCTCCCGGTAGCGACCTTCGAAACCATGTACGCCTTCGGGTGAATGTTCGACGAAGCGCCAGTGCCCTCCCTTCTGGACCTCCATGCGCTCGATCACGACCTTGTTGCCGCGTCCCCACCACTGGGCGACGAGCTGAGGATCGGTGCAAGCTTTCCAGACCCGGTCGCGACTGGCGTTGAAAATGCGTTCGATGAGGATCTCGCGATCGCTGGGCGTGGTCACTTTGGCGTCGGCGGGCGGAGACTTCAGGGCTGAGCTGGAGTTCATGGTTTTCCTTTCGTTCGATCGGAGTCGGTTCCGGGGTCGGTTCGTTCCAGAAAGTCGCCGAGATGGTCGAGCCGCTGCTCCAGCATCCGGCGGTACTTGGCGATCCAGGCCGCTTCGTCCTCGAGGCGAGCGGGCCCAAGCTGACAGGTCCGGACGCGCCCGACCTTCTTCGTGGTCACGAGCCGAGCGTCCTCCAGAATCTGAACGTGCTTCTTGATGCCGGTGAGGGTCATGGAAAAGCCGTCCGCCAACTCGCTAATCGAAGCGTCCTTCCGCCCCAACAACTCGAGGATGCTCCTCCGCGTGGGATCGGAAAGCGCCGCAAAGGCCGTATCGAGCCCCGGACTACACTGAACCATTTGGTTCACTATCAACCCAACCCGACTCCCGTTCAAGAAAAAACGCAGGCCCCCCCGCGCGTCCCTACTCCGCCTTCTTCACCTCGCCCCAGTGGGGCCCCCAGTGGGGCGAGGTCGACGCGCCAAAGGCGCGGCGGGTGAGGGGGCGCGCACCCCCATCATCCCCCGCTCGAAAATCGCGGCAGCGCGCTCAGTCCTCGTGGTAGCCGGCGATCAAGACGGTCGCGATGTGGTGCGTATTGGGGGTGATCGCCAGCAGGACGATGCTGGTCGTCTCTTCGCTGCTATCGAGCACGACCTGGATCAGCGTGTGGTTCTTGGAGAGCTTGGTGGCCGTGCCGCGAAATCCCGCCAGGTGTTCGTGCAGGTGCTTGGCGGCAATGCGACGGACGTGGACCGACAGAGTCCCGTTGGGGTTGGCGGGCATCGCCTTGAGGACGGGCAGGGTCACCGAAAGATCGCTCTCCTCTGTGGCTTTTCGAGATCCGGTAGAGTCGCCGTATGACCGTCAAGACCGAGCCCTTGCCCAAGGTCCGTGAGGTCTGCCTCTCGTTCCCAGACACCAACGAACGTCTGAGTCATGGCGTTCCGACGTTCTTCATCCGCGACAAGCATTCGTTCGTCATGTACCTCGACAACCACCACGACGACGGGCGATTGGCGCTCTGGTGTGCCGCTGCACCCGGCATGCAAGCGATGCTCGTCGATGGCGATCCCAACGTCTACTTCGTTCCGCCCTACGTAGGTCATTCAGGCTGGGTCGGCGTGCGCCTCGATCGACGCGCGCGATGGGCCGACGTCGCCGGCGTGATCGAGCAGGCGTACCTTCATCGCATGGCCCGGCTGCCCACGCCGCGTCCTCCCCGCGCACCGACGACCGCCGCCCGTCGCCGCCAGCGAACGAAGGTGTGACGCGTGACCGGGGCGGTTCTGCCACCCCGCTGCCACGCTCAACGGACTTTTTCCGACGCAGTGAAGACGCGGGTGATTTCGGGCCGTCCGTTGTTTTCGATCCGAGCGACGACGCGAGCCTCGGCGGCTCCCTCTCTGACCAGCCAGTTCGCAAAGCCCTGCAGGTAAATCTCCTCCTCGCTGAGGCTCGTGAAGTGATGACGGAGTCCCCGGTCGGTCCAGCGTCGCTGAGTCGCCTCGATGACGACGGGTTCGAACGGCGCGCCCGGGCTCGGTCGTCGGAAGGCGGTGACGTTCATCTTCAGGATCTCGCTGAACATCCGCCAGGCGTACCTTTGCGAATGTCCCAGGGCGGGCTTGGCGACGCAGGCGATCTGAAAGGCGGCGTACACCAAGAGGATGGCGACGCCGATGCGATGCCGTTCAACATTGGCACCCGCGGCGGTGCTGGTCGCGGCATCGAGGCTGGCATCGACTCTGGCGGCGACCGAGGATCCGGGAACCAACTGAAGAACCACGCGCGATCGGCGTCGCAGCAGCCCCATCACAGTCACGAGGAAAGCCGCCAGTACGGCTAGCACGACGTTCTGATCCCCGTTGCCGTAGTGGTGAAGATTGACGACAGCACCGACGCCGACCACGGCGGGCGCCCACCACCACCGCAGCGTCCAGCGCTCCCACCGGTCGAGCACCGGGGCCAGCGCCTGCGGCGAGAAAAAGGCGAGGTATCCCGCGGGCGCAAGGTAGCTAAAGAGTCGCACCGGCAAGAGCAGCTCGATGCCGAGATGGAACGCCACCCCCAGCGCGGCCACCGGCCGCCGCAGGCGCGGGATCCAGAGCCCCACCGCCAAGGACGCCTCGACCAGAAGGCTCACGCAGGCGAGCGCCGCAAAGAGCGCCGGTGCGTCCCAGCCGATCGCACGCGCGTAAAAGCCTCCGCCGTAGTGGAAGAGTGACTCTCGCAGTACCCGTCCGCTCAGCCAGAGGGGATCCACCTTCGCGGTAGCGGCGCCGAGATAGACGGCGGTCATCGTGATCCGCACCAGCCAGCAAGGCCACGCCGGCGTCATTCCCCGCAGAGGCGTGCAGCCCAGCGCCGCCAGCAGAATGAGAAGCAGAAAGACGTTGCTGGTGTAGTCGGGCGCATGGTTGAGGAAGACCCAGCCGTAGAGCGCCAGCAACACCCAGGCGCCGGCCCGGGCCCCCCGCGCCAGCCCCAAAGCCGCCACGAAGGCGATCAGCATGAGCAGCCGCGTGAACCACCAGAATCCCAGATCGAGGGGCAGCTGCGGCAACGGCACGAGCGGCATGCGGAACCAGCCGGGGGGACCGAGCAGCGCCCCGAAGACCTCGAAGGCGAGCAGATCCTTGACGACCACAACCCCCACGACGGCCGCCAGCGCGCGCATCGGCGCCGCATCGATGGTGCCAGTCGCCACCTCCCGCAGCCGCCGCCAGAGATCGCCCACACCCGATTGTCAGCCCGCCCCGAGACCCCCGCAAGTCCAAGCTCGCGGCGCCGAAGCGCGTGATGGCCAGGATCCGTGGCTCGGCCGTCGCACCCCCTTCGGAGCTGCGGCTCCGCCTTACCCGCCGTTGATCTTCGCGAGCCCGCGGCGGGTGTGGCGGAAGTCCGAGTTCGTCCGGTAGACGTGCATGCGGGCGCGGTTGATGCTGCCGAGCGGTCGGTGTTCGACGCGCGCGTGACCGGGGGAGAAGCTGAGCGCCTCGGCCAGCTCGTCCCGCTCCGCGGTTCGGAAGGACTGGCGGGGGATGGTCAAGGTCGCCACTTTGCGAAACGGTGAGACGCCCTCGTCCCAGCGCGGGCGCGAGTCGCCGATCGACATGCCATCTTTTCGCAGCTGCACCGCGAAGTCGAAAGTGACGTCCTCTTTGGCCAGCCGCTTCTCCATGGCTTCAGTGAGGTAGGCATCGGTAAGCGGCGAGGGCAGTGCGGTCGGCGTGCCCGAGGTCGGGATCGCCGAGTACTTCGCCGCCTGGTCGGACCCGAACTGATAGGGCGTGGTACTCCAGTATCGAATCTCGAGCGGTGAAGCGTGGTGCCCCTTGGCTGCGTTGAGCTCGCGCAGGATGCCCGCCCGCCCGGTCAGGATCATCTTGGCGGCGAAGACCGCCAGCGACCATTTCGTGCCGTAGTAGATGGCATCGTGAAACAGCTTCAATGTCCCGAGCGGCATGCTCGGATGTGACAGGAGCACGAAGTCCTGGGTTCGAGGTTCGTCGCTTTCCGGGATCTTGGTGCCGTCGACGTCGAGGACCTTGATGGCGAAGCCGCGCAGATCGGCGTGGGCATCGGAACGCGGCCGCGTGCTGGCGCTCGAGCTGCGTACCCAGGCTTTGTAGCTACGGGGCGCGGAAAAGATGCCAACGCGCAGCTCGGGCGGCAGATCTGCTGCGACGTCGAAACGCGCTTCGAGCACCGCATGGTGTTTGGGGTGGGCATCGCGGCGGGTCTGCGCCGGGGCGTAGTCCTTCTCGAGCTTGTCGCGCATCACCTGGGCGATGCTCTTCATCAAGCGCTCTTCGTCGGCTTCGCGCACGTCGAGATCCATGCGCCGACCTTACACCTCTTCCTCACGCCTCCAGGCTTTCATCGCGGTGTCGAGGGACCCATGCCCTTGCAGTGCCATCGCAGTGGATTTCTCGGCCGCCACGATCTAGGTCTTGGTCATGAAGGATTACAACGCGGCCGAGACTCGTTACGGATCGATGACCTACCGACGCTGCGGCCGCAGTGGTTTGCAACTGCCACTGCTGTCGCTGGGTCTGTGGCACAACTTCGGCGACAGCACGCCCATTGCCACCCAGCGCGAGATCTTGCGGACCGCTTTCGATCTCGGCATCACGCACTTCGATCTCGCCAACAACTACGGACCTCCCTTCGGCAGCGCCGAGATCAACTTCGGGCGGCTCCTACGGGAAGACTTCGCACGCTACCGGGACGAGCTCATCATCTCGAGCAAGGCCGGCTGGAACATGTGGCCGGGGCCCTACGGACAAGGAGGCGGCTCGCGCAAATACGTGCTGGCGAGCCTCGACCAGAGCCTTACCCGCTTGGGGCTCGACTACGTCGATATCTTCTATTCACATCGCTTCGACGCCGACACGCCCCTGGAAGAGACAGCCTCGGCGCTGGCGACGGCGGTCCACCAGGGCAAGGCTCTCTACATCGGCATCTCGTCGTACTCGGCAGCCAAGACGCGCGAGATGACGGCGCTGCTGCGAGAGCACAAGGTACCGCTGCTGATTCACCAGCCGTCCTACAACATGCTCAACCGCTGGATCGAAAAGGAGCTACTGGAGACGTTGGCCGAAGCCGGTGTCGGCTGCATTCCGTTCTCCCCGCTGGCCCAGGGCCTCCTCACCGACAAGTACCTCGGCGGCGTTCCGAACGATGCGCGCATCAACCGCCCCGGCGGCGGCAGCCTGATGCGTGAGCATCTCAACGAAGGCAACCTCGCTCGCGTGCGCGCACTCAACGAGATCGCAAAGGCACGCGGCCAGTCGTTGGCGCAGATGGCGTTGGCGTGGGTGCTGCGCGATCCCCGCATCACCACCGCCCTCATCGGAGCCAGCTCTTCGGAGCAGGTCAAACAGAACGTCGCCGCGCTGGCCAAGCTCGACTTTTCACCTGAAGAGCTGAGCGCCATCGATCGCCACGCCCAGGAGGGCAACGTCAACCTCTGGCTCAAGCCAAGCACCGATCAACGCGTTTGAGTTACGTCCCCCTCGAGCGCGGTAGGTGCATGCCGCTCGGCGGATGCCCATCACTCTCCTTCGGGCGGAGTCATGGGCGCCGCCGATCTCGGAAAGCCGACGTCGATCTCCTGGGACCACGAAATTTCGTTGCGTGCGCAAGGGACTTCGCCCGCACGATAGGCAAAGTGCCTGGCGCGGTTGCGGTCGGATGCGCACGGTACGAGATCTGCAGACGCGGGCGGCGGCTCAAACAGGAGGACTTCCGATGCGCGATTTCGGCAAGCGTTGGCTATTGATGGTGACGATGACCATGGTGGCGGCCGCAGGCGGCTGCGAATGGATCGAGCAGGCTGTCCAGGGCCAAGGTCAGTCGAGCGGGGGCGGCGCGGGCGGCGCGGGCGGCCCCGTGCGCGATGGCGGCTCGGCACCTGCGGGCTGCAAGATCGACAGCGACTGTCGATTGTTCGCCGACTACTGCACAGGCTGCGACTGTCGCGCGCTCGGCAAGGGGGAGGCTGATCCCACCTGCTCGGGACCGGGAGTCCGCTGTGTCGCCGATCCCTGCCGCTCCCTCGTCGCCCGCTGCGTGGAAGGTCGCTGCATCGCCGGCCGAGCCGCCGCCTACAGCCCGTGCGCAGGCAAGACCTGCGGCCAGGCCTGTTCGCTCTGCCCGCCGGACGCCGTCGGCTGCGTCGAGACCGCGGTCGTCAAGACCTGCGGCGCCGACGGCAAATGCACGGCCGGCCAGAGCCAGTGCAAGTGAGTTGGTCACCGTGCACGGGCGCTCGACGCAGAGCCGTCGCCCGCGTGCGTCGCCGAAGTCTCGTCACTTGGGGCTGCCTCACGCCCGAGATGCACTAGACTCCTTCGCGGCCGTGCCCCCGGCCGCGGAGGAATGATGAGCTGTTCACGTCAGACCCGTGGGGCCGGGGTTCTCTTTTCGATCGTCGCCTCGCTAGCGGCTTCGCTCGCCACCGGCGCCTGTGGACTCGACGAGTTCCCGAGAGGGCCTCGGTCCTTGGGTCAGCCTGCTCCCGGCTCGGGGGGCGAAAACGGAGGCGCTGGCGGCCCGGCGTCAGGCGGCTCCAGCGGTGGAGCGACAGGGGCCGCGCCCGGCAGTGGCGGTTCGGGAGGCGGGAGCGACACGGCGCCCGTCGACATGGGTCCCGGCGTCACCATCGCCGGTCGCTTCGTCCCCCGGTCCAAGGTGATCGTCTTTTTACACATCGGCCATTCCAACATGGCCGGCCGCGCGACCCGTCCCGCAGACCTCCGCGGCTTCTTTTACGATCCCCATCCGCAAGCCTTCACCTATCAATCCGGCGGTCGCTGGCAGCCGGCGCGCGAGCCGACTGCCCCCGACGACGGCACCGGTGACATGGCCGGGCCGGGCATGGCGCTGCTCAAGACCGCCGCCATGAGCGCCTCTGCCGACACCCTGTTCGTCTCGATCGGGCATGGGCACTCGGGCACCTACGGCGGCTACTGCGCCAGCTTTCGCAGGGGGGCCTTGCTCTACGACATCGTGATGAAGTCCGCGCGCGAGCTGGTCGGCAAGGTCACCTTCGGCGGCATCTTCACCATGCTGGGACAGAGCGAATACCGCTTCCCGCCCGAGCGACAGCAGATGCTGGCTGCCTGCCTGCAAGGCATTGCCGCCGAGATGCGCGGCGATCTCGCGGATCCCGATATCCCCTTCATCGTGGGTGACTACGAAGCCGGCATCAGCCGCGCGGACATCGCGCCCGGCGGTGCTCACGCGACTCGCATC
>JANNNO010000351.1:0-12740 GCA_031398585.1 Myxococcales bacterium
CCCCCGCTACCCGAAGCGCCGGCTGCGGGGATCACCACCCGAGAAGAGGTCTCCTTGCATTCGAAGGATCCGATGTGCGCGGGCTGCCACGCGCTGATGGATCCGCCCGGCTTCGCGCTCGAGAGCTACGACCAGCTCGGCCGCTTTCGCCAGACCGAGGTGGGAAAGACCGTCGACACGTCAGGGACGATGGTCTCGAGCGGGGATCTCGATGGCGCCTTCATGAATGGGCAACAGCTCTTCGCGAAGATTGCGGGCAGCCAGACCGTCCGGAGCTGTTTCGCGCAGCAGTATTTCCAGTTCGCCATGATCGGCGATGTCGCCCGCCCGGTGGCCGAAGCGGATCGCTGCGCGGTCGACCGGGTCAGCGCGAGCTTTGCGGCTTCCGGTGATCTCGAGTCGTTGGTCAAGCTGGTCGCCACCAGTGATTCATTCCGATCCCGTCTGTCCGAGGGAGGCACGCTATGAACGTATTGCGACGCAGGTACCTTCGCCGCCGCGATTTTCTCACTCGGATCGGACCGGCGGCATTCGCGCTGCCGTTCCTCGAACGCTTCGAAGGGCAGGCCCGCGCCCAGGTCATGGGCGGCAAGCGTTCGAAATACGCGATTTTTCTCTATACCAACGACGGGGTGAACAACCCGAACTTCTGGCCGACCACGGCGGATCCGACGTCGAGTCCGACGCTCAGCTCGCTGGCACCGCACAAGAGCAAGGTGCTGGTGCTGGGACCCCAGCTCAATGGGACCTCGCCCGTAGCCAACACCGGCCTTACCTACAACACCCGCCCCGCCCAGCATCGCGCCAGCATCTGTCTCTCCGCTTCGTCGGTGAACCTGCGGCTCAACGACAACCAGTTCACCGCCGTGAACAAGATCGACGGCCCGTCGATCGATTGGGTCATCGCGGATGCCTTGCAGAAGGCCGACGGGGCCAATGCGACGCCGTTTCCTTTTCTCAACTTCGGCATCCATCCGATCGGTGGCGACACGCCCTCGGAGATCAATTTCGATCGCGGCGGCAATCCCATCCAACGCATGGCGACCGCAGACGAGGTCACCAAGCGACTGTTCGGCGGCATGGTGGGTGGCCCGATGGTCCCCGGCGCCGGCGATGCGGCAGGCGAGCTGCGCAAACACACCGCCATCACGAGCTTTCTTCACGAACGCTTCGCCTCGATCAAAGGCGAGCTCGGCACCCACGATCGCCAGGTGGTCGAACGTCATCTCACTTCGCTGCGCGCCTTCGAGGAGAGGCGGGCTCGCCTGCTCGGCGCGCGGAGCAATCCGGCAGCGGCTTGCGGCGTTCCTGCGTCCGCGGCGAAGGTGCCGACCGATGACACCTCGGTGCGCACCGGGACGGACACTCAGCAGCTCTCGCCGTTCTTCATGCAGAGCATCGCCATCGCGCTCGGCTGTGGCATGACCCGCGTCGCTTCGCTGAGCTTCGGGTATCCGGGCGGCGGCGGTGCCGGTGGGTTGCGTATGCCGTGGCTGGGGTTCACCGATGCCCTGCATTCGGTCTCCCACCACGGCAACGGTGCGGACAAGCTGCGCAAGTATGGGCTCATGAACGCGTGGACGCACAGCCAGGTGAAGCTGCTGCTCGACGAGCTGGCCGCGGTTCCCACGGCGACCGGAACGTTGCTCGACGACACGACGGTCTACCTCTTCAACCGCCACGGCGAAGGCAACGGCCACACCAACTTCGCTTTGCCAAACGTGATCCTCGGTGGCACCGGTGGCTACTTCAAGACCGGCCAGGTGCTCAAGCTGCCCAAGACCAGCCCGACCAAGGTGCTGATCTCGATCGCGCACGCCATGGGCGTCGACGTGAAGACGTTTGGATCGGGGGCGTACGCCGATACCAGCCCGCTCGCCGGCATCACGGCCTGAGATCCCCGAACGGGGGATGCGAAACGTCCGGAGCGGGGACTGTTCGCGACGTGAGCAAGAGCATTTGCTGCGTCTCCGTCGGGCCCCTCGCCGACGTGAACCCCCCGGAGGATCCAGATGAACGAGACGAAGCACCCGGCCCGCACGCTCGCGGGCCTCCTGGTCATGGCCGTCGTTGGCCTTACCCCTGCTCTGGCGATTGGCCAGGGCAAGAACAAGGCGGCCGGCAAGACCGCACGGCCCATCATCGATACGCACATTCACGTCTACCAGGTCACCCGCCCCGGCGGCGTTCCCTGGCCTCCGGCGGCCAACAAGACCCTCTACCGGGACTTCGGCGTGGCTGATTATCGAAGGGTTGCGAAGGAGCACGGGATCACCGGCGCGGTGATCGTCGAAGCGTCGAACGTGCACGCGGACAACGTCGACATCCTGAAACAGATCAAGGGCGATGACTTCTACCGCGGCCTGGTCGGCAACCTCGAGGTTGGCAAACCCGACTTCGTCGCGCGCCTCGACGAGCTCTCCAAGGACGCGGGCTTCGTCGGGATCCGCGCCTTTCTCTGGGCGCCCACCCTGACCGTGGACGAGACGCAGGTGGCGCACGTGCGCGAGCTGGCCAAGCGTGGCCTAACCCTCGACATCATCAGCCGCGGCACCTTGAACCCGAAGGACAAGGTCGAGGCCCTGGCGGACGCCGTCCCGAACGTCCGCATCATCATCGACCACCTCGGCGGCGCCAAGGGCAAGACCCCGTCGGCCGAGTGGAAGGCCGCCATGAAGCGGCTTGGCGCGCGCAAGAACGTCTACATCAAGTTCTCGTCGTTCTTCGACATGTTCAACCCCGCGGACAGCGAGGACAACCCCTGGAAGGCGCCGACGGATCTGGCGTCGTACCGACCGCACTTCGACGTCGTCTTCGCCGCCTTCGGGCCCGACCGCCTGATCTACGGCAGCAACTATCCGGTGGTCACCCTGGGCGGAACCTTGGCTCAGCACAACGCGATCGCCGAGGCCTATCTCGCCAAGAAGGGCGTCGTCGTTAGGGACAAGGTCATGTACCGCAACGCCGAGAGGTTCTACGCGCGGACCAAGCCATGAGCGGCTCGTCAGCTCAGTCCCGTCAATCCCGTCTCGTCTAACCGCGCTTCGAGGAGTCGCTCATGAAGACCGTTCGCAAGGTGTTCCGTGGCGGAGCCATGCCCGCCGCCCTGTCCGCGTTCGCAATTGCTTTCACGACGCTCGCGCCCCAGACCGCCCGGGCCGAGCTCACGCTCTATGACAAGGACGGCTGGACCGTCAAACACGACGGCCTCGCCCAGGGCTTCTATCACCTGGGGTTTGGCGACGCCGCGCCCTCGGCGGGGACTGCGGCGCCGGTGCGCTTCGACTTCCTTGGCTCTTATCCCGCGGACGGTCCCTCCACTAACCACTTCATGGGGTCGCGCTTTCGCAGCGGTTGGACCGGCGGGCGTTTCAACTGGCGCATCACCAATCAGTTTTCGGAGAAGACGAAGATCTCGGCGTATCTCGGCGTCGCCTACGCCATCTCGACGCAGCACGGGCCGCCCGCGACGAATTCGAACTGGGACATCCGCAACGGATTTCTTCAGATCGAAAGCACCTGGGGCGATCTCGTCATCGGTCGCAGCGTAGGCCTCTATACCCTGGGCTCGATCATCTCGACCATCGGTCTCACGTCCGCTGGCCTCGGCCTTGGGCACGCCTGTGGGCTCGATGGCGACGGCCTCGGCTGCTACACGACGGGCTATGGCTCGAAGTTCCCCGGCTTCTGGGGCGGCGTCTTCTATACAACGCCGGATCTCGGTGGGCTGCGGATCAAAGTCGCGGCGCTCGATCCGGTGAAGCTGGGTGCCAACCAGACCGCCGGGGGCATGATGGGCGGGCCGGCGATCAGCCAAGAATGGAGCCGCACGCCGCTGCCTGCGTTTCAGGTGCTGGCGATGTACGAGGCGGCTTTTGGGAGCGTCAAGGTCAAGCCATTCTTCAATGGGTACTGGCAGCGGGTGGGCAAGGCCGGCGCGACCGACGTGCTCGATCCGATGGGTGCCGGCGGTGGCATCGATCTTCACCTCGGCGCGCTGAAGGTCGGCGCCGGTGGCACGGTCGAGAAGGGAAGCACGCTATACGTGCCTCTCTTCGGTGCGGAGATCATCGACGGCACGGGCCAGCTCCGTTCGGGCAACAGCTTTTACGCTCATGCGCTGCTGACGTTGGGGTCGGTCGACATCAATGCGGGCTTTGGCCAGGCGGCTTTGGAGCGGTCGGGGTTCGATCAGCGCAACGCGATCAACATCAACCAGAACCAGCGCAACATCTACGGTGGCCTCCAGTACCACGTCGGGCCGCTGACCTGGGTGGCGGAGCTGTCGATGGTTCACCACGCCTGGTACGCGGGGAACGTCCAGGACGTCACCTTCGGCAGCCTCGGCGCCTCTTTCGCGTATTAGTTGCGTAAAAAAGGGCAGCGGCGCCCCGGCGTTGGTGGCGCCGCTGCTTTGGTTTGGAAGTTGGCAGGGATCGCCCTCGTTGACCGTGCTTTCGTGCTCGCGGACAATTCCTGGCTCTCGAACAGGAGGCCACATGAAGTCACCGTTGGGCGTTGGTTTGACCGCTGCAATCATGATGACGGCGTCGCTTGGCGCTGCTCACGCCACTGCGTCGTCGTCGCAGGCCCAAAAGGCTTGCGACGGGGGCGATGGTCGAGCGTGCGTGCAGCTGGCGGATAGTTATCGCAAGGGCGAGGGCGTGACCAAGGATCGCGCCAAGGTCGGCGAGCTACTCGGCAAGGCGTGCGATGCCAAGGAGATGAAGGCCTGTTTCGACGTGGCCCGGCTGCACTGGGCCGGGGACGTGACCGGTTGGATCGACTGGAAGCAGGCCTGGGGGTCTTTCCAGAAGGGCGTTGCGATCGACAAGGACAAGGCCCTCTCTCTTCATCAAAAGGCGTGCGACGGCGGATCCGCGCAGGCCTGCTACGACCTTGGGATCATGCATGCCAACGGCTGGGGCGTGACGAAGGACGAAGCCAAGGGCGCCCTGGCATATCAGAAGTCGTGTGAGGGCGGCGACGCTGCCGGCTGTTATGGCTACGGGCAGGTGCTGCGCATCGGCCGGGGCGTGGCGAAGGACGACACCAAGGCGCGCAAGGCTTATCAGAAGTCGTGCGACGCCGCCTACGCTCCGGGTTGTTACAAGCAGGCGTACATGTACGAAGAGGGCCTCGGCGTGGCGAAAGACGCGGCCAAGGCGGCGCCGATCTATCAGAAGTCCTGCGAGAGGGGCGACTCGGGGGCCTGCTCGAAGTTGGCTTCGATGTACGAGGCGGGGCAGGGCGTGGCCAAGAGCGAAGCGAAGGTCGCGCAGCTGTACCAGAAGAGCTGCGATGGGCGAAACAACCGCGGCTGTCACAAGCTCGCCGGCCTCTACCAGAAGGGCGCGGGCGTGGCGAAGGACGAGGCCAAGGCGACCGCGCTCAATCAGGAGGCGTGCAAACGCGGCCTTCCCGAGGCGTGTCCCGGCGGCGTCGCCGGCGCGACCAAGTGATCGCGGCGCCATGAAGTGCACGCGGCGGGACGGAGGCCTGCGCTTCGTCCCGCGGCAGTGAGTCGCTCTCGGTCGCGCGCGGGGGAGATGATCACTTGGCCCAGGGCGCCCAGCCTCTCTCCATCATGATCTTGAGGCCGCGTTCGGCCCACATCTTGTGACCGGCCATGTTGAGGTGGCGGTCGTCTTCCATCGGGAGCCCGGTGGTGGGGATGATGGCAGCGCGGGGGTCGCGGCCCGGGATCATCTGAATGAGAGGACGGACGGTCATGCCGTTGCTGCTGCTCGGGGCGTAAATGCCTGTACCGCTGGCATTCCAGTCGCCGACCATCAAGGGGATGTTGGGATCGCCGAGCTCGGTACGGATGTCGGCGGCGAGGCCTACCTGACAGTCCGCCATGCCGTTGAGGCCGGCGTCGCCGTTCCGGTATTCGGTGATGCCGAACATGGTGAAAATGCCGCCGAAGGTGACCTTGCCCTTGAGCTCGAGCGCGGCGGGGCCGAAGGTGTTCCACAGCGGCTTGCCCTTGCGGAAGTTCGCGCAGTGGCCGCCGTCAGCGCCGCTGTGGCCATGACCGATCGAGATGAACGTGGCATCGGGTGCGAGGCCGAGCGCAGTCTTGAGCAGCGCCATGCCGGGGCCCGCCGAAGGTGTGGTGCCCGCTGTCGGCTCCTTGGCGGGGGCGAAGGTGCCGCCCGAGCGGTAGACCCAGAGATGCGGATCGGTGTCGAAGAAGAACGAGCGCAGAGCCGCGGGACTGTCGGCGCGGCCGAGCATGTCGGAGTGCCCCACGTGGATGAAGACGATCGCCTTTTCCTTGGGGACCATCGCGCCGCCGATGGTGATCGTCTCGCCTGAGACAGGGGGAGGGGCACCGGTATCGCCGTTTGCACCGCCCGATCCCCCTGCGGCAGGCTGCCCGCCTGTACCCGCTCCCGACTGTCCCCCGGTGCTTGCGCCGCTCTGTCCGCCGCTGCCCGCCGGGGTCGCGCCGCTGCTTCCTCCTGAGGGCAACCCGCTTCCGCCGGTGGCGTGGGAACCGCCGCTGCCTCCGGAAGGCGGTGTGCTCGATGAACCACCCGAGCGCGAGGTCGGGGGCGAGCTGCCGCCCGTCTGCACAGCCCCTCCACCGCCGGGGGGATCATCGCCTCCCTCGCTCTTGGGCTGACAGGCTGGTGAGGCCGCGGCGACAGTCACGGCCAGCAGGAACGACACCTGGCGCGCTCGGGTCATATTTTGAAGTGGCCCCAGCCTCAGGGAAAGGCTCGGGCGAAACGATGAGTCCGATGGCGCATCGGGCCCAGCGATGCGGGTTGGGGCCCGCCGACAGGCCTAGACGAAGAGCGAAAGCGCCAGCGCGAGGCCGAGCACGATCACGGAGATCATCGTCTCGATCACGGTCCACGTCTTGAACGTCTGCGTGACCGTCATGTTGAAGTACTCCTTCACCAGCCAGAAGCCGCCGTCGTTGACGTGCGACAGGACCAGCGATCCCGCGCCGGTGGTGAGCACGAGCAGTTCCGGGCGCACGGTGGGATCCGCAGCCGCGATCGGCGCCACGATGCCGGCGGCGGTGGCCATCGCCACGGTGGCCGAGCCGGTGGCGATCCGGACCATGGCGGCGACCAGCCAGCCGAGCAGCAGGACCGACACGTTGGCGGAGGTGGCGATGGTGACGATCGCGTTCGAGATCCCGGAGTCGCGCAGCACGCGGCCGAAGCCGCCGCCGGCGCCGACGACGAGTGTGATGTTGGCCGTAGGGGCGAGGCACTCGTTGGTGAACTTGAGGATGGTGTCGCGGGAGAAGCCGCGCGCCTTGCCGAAGGTGTAAAAGCTGAGCAGCGCCGCGATCAGAAGCGCGATGACCGAGTTGCCGAGCAGCTTGAGCAGCTCGTTGATGAACGATTTGGGCGTGGTGAAGAGGTCCGCCCAGCTGCCGATCAACATCAGGATGACGGGCAGGAAGATGGTGAAGAGCGTGATTCCGAAGCCGGGCAGGTGGTGCGTCGCCTTGACCGACTCTGCCTCCTCGGTGAACTGATCGGCCAGCGGGTTGACCGCCGGTAGCTTCACGTAGCGATCGAGCAGACGCGAGAAGATCGGCCCCGCGAGCGCCGCCGTCGGCAGTCCGACGATGAGCGCATAGAGAATGGTTCGGCCGATGTCGGCCTTGTATGCCGTCACGGCAAGGAGCGTGGCGGGGTGGGGCGGCACGAGGCCATGCACCACCGACAGGCCCGCCACCATCGGCAGTCCGACCAAGATCATCGACGTGCCGGTGCGCTTGGCGACGTTGAACGCGATCGGGATGAGCAGGACGAAGCCGACCTCGAAGAAGACCGGCATGCCGACCACGATGGCGATGGTGCACATCGCCCAGTGCACGTTCTTCTCGCCGAAAAAGCCGATCAGCGTGCGGGCGATCCGCTCAGCGCCGCCCGATTCGGCCATCATCTTGCCGAGCATCGTGCCCAGGCCGACGACCAGCGCGATGTGCCCGAGGGTGCCGCCTACGCCCGCCTCGAACGACTTGACGATCTCGCCCATCGGCATGCCAACGCCAAGCGCGAGCAGCACCGAAACCACCACGAGGGTGATGAAGGGATTGAGCTTGTAGCGGGCGATCAGCACCACGAGCGCGGCCACGGCAATGGCGGCATAGAGGAGCAGCAGCGGGCCGCTCACGGCGGCGCCGACGGGGGTCGTAGGGGTCATAACGAGGCTCCTTGCCAGGTGGTGGAACGGCGCAGGAAGCGCCCGGCTCGTGCGCGAGGTCCCAGCTCGGCGGTGTCGCCGGCGCGGTAGCAGAGGGCGCCGTTGACCCAGACCGCCTCGATGCCCTCGGCCGGCTGAATCGGATCGGCGAAGGTGGCGACGTCCCGCACGCGTGCGGGATCGAAGAGCACGAGATCGGCGTGGAAACCTGGGCGGAGCTCGCCGCGACCTTCGAGACCGAATCGTCGCGCCGAGAGGCTGGTCATCTTGCGGACCGCTTCGGGCAAGGAGAAGAGACCCTCGTCGCGGCTCCAGTGACCGAGTACCCGCGGGAACGTGCCCCATAGACGCGGATGCGGCCGCGGATCGTTGGGCAGCCCGTCCGAGCCGATGGCAGTCGCGGGGTGAGAGAGGATGCGTTTCACGTCTTCGGTCGACATGCCGTGGTAGACGGCGCCTGCCGGTTGCAGCCGACGGGCCGCGGTCATTTGATCGGTCGCCCAGAGAGCGGCGATCTCGGCGAGGAGTTTGCCGCCCATCTCCGGGTGCGGCGTCGACCAGGTGATGAGGATGTCGATGCGATCGGTGACCTGCTTGAGGTCGAGGGTCGAGGAGCTGGCGCTGTAGGGATAGGCGTCGTAGCCAACCGGTTGGTTTTCGCGCGCCCGTTCGAGCGCAGAGAGGACCTCACCGCTGCGGCCCCAGTTCTCGACGCCGGCGCACTTGAGATGCGAGACGACGACCGGGACGCGGGCCTGCTTGCCAATGCGGAAGGCTTCGTCGAGCGCCTCGAGAATGGCGTCGAATTCCGTGCGCAGGTGGGTGGCGTAGAGCGCGCCGCTGGCAGCCAGTTCGGTGGTCAGCGCAAAGAGCTCTTCGGTCGGCGCGGACGCGGCGTTGCCGTAGGCAAGGCCGGTCGACAGGCCGAGGGCGCCGCTGGCCAGAGCTTCACGCAGATGCGCCTTCATGGTGGAAATCTCGGCGGCGCTGGCTGCTCGGTCGAGGCGCTCCATGTGGCTGGCGCGCAGGGCGGTGTGTCCGACCAGAGCCGCGACGTTCACCGCGGGGCAGGCGGCATCCACGGCGGCGGCGTATTCGGCGAAGCGTGGGTAAGCAAAGGCGGCAGAGTCGCCGAGCAGGTTCATCGGATCGGGGGGCTCGTGCGAGCGCAAGGTGACCGGCGCGGCGCTGATGCCGCAATTTCCGACCACGACGGTCGTCACCCCTTGGGTAACTTTGGGCCGCATGGCGGGCTGCCGTATGACCACTGTGTCGTCGTGGGTGTGCACGTCGATGAAGCCGGGCGCGAGAGTCTTGCCCTCGGCCTCGAGCTCGACTCGTCCGCGGAGGCCGATCTTGCCGATCGCGCTGATGCGGCCGTTGGTCACCGCGAGATCGGCGAGGAGGGCGGGGCCGCCGGTGCCGTCGAGGAGCGAGGCGCCTCGAATCACGAGATCGGGCGGTCCTGCGGCGCCGTCAGGAACGTTGCCATCGCTCATCGAATGTTCCTCTACCATGCCGCTGTGTCGCGGGAATACCGGCCATTCTGGTCGTTGGAGCTGCCCGCAACGAACGCCGCCGGCTTGACAGAGGGGGGGCCTCTCTCGTATGGCAAGGGCATGACCCCCTCCCGATGGCCTCGCCGCTTGCGCGCGATCCACCGGGTGGCGGCGTTCGCGATCTCGCTGCTCTGGTGCGCGGGCCCGCTGCTGGCGGACCTGCACGCAGCGGCCGAGGTCCATCGTTTCTGTGTCGAGCACGGCGTGATCGAAGAGGCCGGCGGTGGGGCCGCGGTCGCCGGTCGAGGGGAAGCTGGCGGTGGGCCCGCCGCGCGTGGCGAGGCCGAATCGGGCCCGGGCCACGACGAATGCGCCTTCTCGGAGCTGTGGCGCTCGGGCCAGACGCCCGCGCTGCAGAGATTCGAGCTGGTCACGAGGGAGCCCGCCAAGGAACGCCCCGCGCTGGTGCCGCCCAATCCGGGCGAGCGGCCAGTTGCGCTGATTCGATTGGCGCCGAAGACATCGCCTCCGGCGTGATCGGAGATTGAGCTCGCGGGCCCGTGCCACGACGGCATTGGCCGCGGCTGTGGCGTTGCGCGGCTGACGCAGGGATCGAGCCCGGCGCGTCTCGATCCGTTGGGCCTCACGCGTTCGCGTTTCACGCCATCGACGCCCCGCCACAGCACCCTTGCGAATGGGGGGAGCCGTCGGGCTCCGACCGAAATCACACGCTCGCGCTTGTTTTGTTAGCGCCGAGAGCTGTTCTTGCGCCCAGCGTTCGCCGGCGTTGCGCACCGGTTGCACCATCTGCCTGCAGGAGAGAGTCATGTTCACGATCACCGGTCTGTTTCGCGCCACGTTTGTCATTGCCCTCGCCGCCACGACTGCCGGCTGTGAGGAGCATCAACACCACGCCGAGGGCCACGAGCACGAGGAGCCCAACGCGGCGGCCTGCTCGCATCTCGAGAAGGGCCCGGCGGTGGCGATCACCGCCGCCGCAACGTCCAGCAAGGACGCGCCCAGGATCGACAACAATCACAGTCGCTACGACGTCACGCTGGTCGATGTCGCCGGCGGCAAAGGCGGCTTCGTATCGATCGCCGCGCGCAAGGCGACCGACTACATCATCTTCGCGGATCAGCCGGTTCGACTGACGGTGATGAAAGCGAATCAGGAAGTCGCCGCCGAATCATCCCAGCCGTCGATCCCCGAATGCACGACGGTCAAAGGCCGCCACGCCTACCCCCTTGGCATCGACACCTACGAGATCGGAATCTCGGGCGCCACGAGCAACAAAGTGAGCCTCATCGTGGAGGTCGACGACCACCACTGAGCGGCCGCCCGCACCGGGCGGAGATAGCGGGATGGCGGGGGGGTGAGGTGGAGCGTCGAGCGCCCCTCACCCGCCGGGCTTCGCCCGTCGGTCTCCCCCCCTGGAGAGGCGAAGAGCGGAAGCAGCGCGGAGTGAGGTGGCGCGGGGGATTTGAGGTGGAGCGTCGAGCGCCCCTCACCCGCCGGGCTTCGCCCGTCGGCCTCTCCCCCTGGAGAGGCGAAGAGCGGAGCGGAGGGGAGGGGGGATCTGGGGTGGTTTGGTCTTTACCTCGCCCCTTTGGGGAGAGGTCGACGGCCGTAGGCCGGCGGGTGAGGGGTGCGGCGTCTCTGCGATTCCCCGACGAAGCCGCTCTGCGCTCCGACGGGCTTTCCGTGGGGGGCTGACGCTGTCATGATCGGCGGGGTGACGTCATGATGCTGACCTCGGTTGCCTGGCGCCGACTCTCCTTTGCGGTGTGCTTCGCCTTCGCCGCGGGTGCCTGTGAGGGGACCACCTCGGGGGGTGGGCGCTCGAATCCGACGGACGCTGCCAGTCCCGCCGACGGGAACGCGAACGCCGACGCACGCCCCGATGCACCGCCATCGGCGGATGTTCCCGTCGACACCGCATCTCCAGCGCCGGACGCCCCGATGCTCGACGTGGGCGGCGGGCCACTGCCGGAGGCCACCCCCCAGCTACCGCGCACTCCCGCAGATCCCCGCCTCACCCGGCGTCTCGTACCGGGGCCCGTCGGTTTGGTCGGGTCCGGAAGTTCCAGCTGCTCTCACCAGGCAGGTGCGACGGGCGACCTTTGGTGCGCTTTTCACAAGAAGGGCGCCGCTGGCAAGGACGAGCTCTGGGCATTCAATGCGAACAAGGCGGCCGCGGGCGTCGCGGTCGCGTGCGAGGGAGATGGCAACGCCAGCGCCGACTGCCGCCGCCTCACCGACGATCTCTGGACCGGCACCACTTTGTGGGGCCCGTCGCATCCCACCGCGCATCGGTTCGAGGATGACACCCTGCTATTCCACACCGGTGCCAACCGGCTCGGCGTCCCGCTGCATGAGGGCGGCATCTGGGCGTGGCGGCCGGCTTGGGCGGCACCCCGTCGATTGACCTCCGACCGCGGCGCCTTCTGCACGGCGCAACCAGGTACCTCCGTCGTCGTCTGCGCACAAAACGTTGTGCTCGACAAAGATCCGACAACGTCCTTCGACCGCCCCCGCCTCCGAGAATACGATCTGCTTGCCGGTGTCGTCGGCCCTGCCGAACCGGTCGCTGGTCTTCCCCTCTCTCTGGTCGGCCGCCGCGAGAACCTCGGCGCCGATGCGGCGTTTCGCGTTCGCATCTCGCCCAGCGGCGAGCACGTCGCGTTCTCTCGCGTGGCGATGGTCGGCGGCACGGAGTCCGTCGAGGTGATTCGCGTGGCTGACATCGGAAAGTCCGCCGCCACGGTTCTTGTCACCGACGGCGCCGACTGGGAGATCGCTCACGATGGTGCCAAGCTCTACCACTTGACTGGCGTCGATCGCCGCCGCGGCGAGCGCGCCACTGGCACCCTCGCAATGGTCGACTTTCCCGCCGGCGGCCCCCCGACAACCGTCGCCGAGAATGTCTACTTCTTCGAGCGGCTGGGCGGCAACGAGGACGTCATCCCGAAGGTCGACGGCGGCCTGGCGCTGATGCGCGGGCTCGCCGGTCAGGAACCCAGGTTCGCGCTCATGCTCGATCGAAAGCGACCTGACGCGCTG